>CANHKJ010000041.1 GCA_947460915.1 Verrucomicrobiia bacterium | reverse complement strand
TCGGTGACTCGTGTGACTTTGTGGGGCGTGCATGACGGTGCCTGTTGGCTCAATTTTTTTCCAATTCCATGGCGCACCAATCACGCGCTGTTGATTGATCGCGAGCTCAAACCGAAGCCAGCATTCCTCGCTGTGAGAAAATTGGCTGCTGCGACAAAAGCGGAAACTCTCCCCGAAAAAACAACCGATAAGACCAAAACACCAACGAAAAAACCATGAAACGCCGACCATTCCTACAAACCCTATGGGGCGCTGGCCTCGCTAGCACTTTTGCCTCTGCTCAATCCGCAACGGAAAAAGCACCCGAGAAAAAACTGGGCTGGGCCCTCGTCGGGCTTGGCTCGCTGAGCACGCATCAAATTGCTCCCGCTTTGCTCAAAACGCGCAATGCAAAACTCACCGGGCTGGTCAGTGGTAGTCCCGACAAAACGGAAAAATGGAGCAAGCAATATGGCATCGATGCTGCACACATTTACAGTTACGAGCGCTTCGATGAAATCATCAAGGACCCCGCGATCGATGTGGTCTACATCGTGTTGCCGAACTCGATGCACAAGGAATACGTCATCCGCGCTGCCAAAGCAGGCAAGCATGTGTTTTGTGAAAAACCGATGGCGAATGATGCGGCGGAGTGTCGCGAGATGATTGCTGCATGTAAGGAAGCCGGAAAGCTGTTAGGCATCGGTTATCGCTGCCAATTCGTGCCACATCACGTGGAAGCCGTGCGTTTGGCGAAGGAAAAAGTCTTCGGTGAGGTGAAGCACATTCAAGCCAACTTCGGCTTCCAAAGTGGTGATCCCAAGCAATGGCGACTGCGCAAGGCCTTGGCGGGCGGCGGTGCCTTGATGGACGTCGGCGTCTATGCATTGCAGAGCTGCCGCATGTTGATGGGCGAGGAACCGACAGAGGTCTCGGCCATCGAAACCAAGACGGATCCCGTGAAGTTTGCGGAGGTCGATGAAACGGTCAACTGGCAGATGAAGTTCCCTTCGGGGCGCATGGCTCAATGCTGCACGACGTATCTTTTCAACGGCTACAATGACTTCACGGCCGTGTGCCAACGCGGTCGCTTTGGTCTTGGTCCTGCCTACAGCTACAGCGGTCTAAAAGGCACATGCAGTGGCGGGAAAAACTACCTCGACATGCCTGACGTCGATCACTTTCAGTTAGAGATGGAAGCGTTTTCGCAAGCGATTCTCGACGGCAAGGAATTTCATCCGAGTGGCGAAGAAGGTCTGCGCGATATGTTGGTCGTCGATGCCATTTATCGTTCGATCCAAAGCGGTAAATCAGAAAAAGTCGCACCAGTCTAATCACAGCGGTTCCAAATAAGGGCTTTGTTTCCACTTGCTCATCTAGCTCGCGAGACTACAATCGCGAGCGTATGAGACCTTTTCAACAAATCGATGTGGATGATCGCATCACACCCGCCGTCATTGCGCGACGCCTCTTAGGGAAATTGAGCCTGATCCCGATCGTGATCTTCGTGTTGATTGCTCTGTTCACGAGTTATTACACGGTGAACACCGAGTCCGTAGGTGTGGTGCAGCGATTTGGCAAGCATGTGACAACAACGGAACCTGGACTGCATTTCAAGATGCCGTTTTTCATCGATCGGGTGACCATCGTGCCCGTGCGTCGGCAGTTGAAGCTCGAATTCGGCTTCATCACACCAGGTGCCTCAAATGATTATCAGGGAGGGCAAGAGCCCAATGAAGAACGCGACATGGTCACGGGCGACCTCAATGCGGCCGAAGTTGAGTGGGTGGTGCAGTATGGCATTTCAGATCCCGAGGATTATCTTTTCCGCGTACGCGAGGCTCCCGCGACCTTGCGCGATGTTTCTGAGAGCCTGATGTGCGAGGTGATCGGCGATCGCACCGTAGATGAAGTTCTCACCTATGGACGCACGGAGATCGAGACGGATTGCTTGAAAAAATTGCAAGAGGCGATGTCGGTCTTTCAGATGGGCATTCGCATTGAGCAGGTGCAGTTGAAAAACATTCATCCGCCGCGCCCCGTGCAGGATTCCTTCGATGAAGTGAACCGTGCGCAGCAAGAGCGTGAAGAGCGCATCAACATCGCCAATGGTCAATACAACAAGGAGGTGCCGAAAGCACGCGGTCTCGCCGAGCAACAAATTTCTGCCGCCGAAGGTTACGCGCTGCAACGCACCAACGAGGCTGAGGGCGATGTCACGCGCTTCCGCGATTTGTTGCTTCAGTATGAAAAAGCACCCGCCATCACCAAACAGCGTCTCTACCTCGAAACCATGAACGAGGTGCTGCCTCAGCTCGGCAACAAATACATCATCGATGAAGATGCGAAGCAGTTTCTGCCGCTGCTCAATCTCGGCACCCCCGCTAACACCAAACGCTAATTTCCTATGAAAAAATTCTTCGCTACCTTTTTTGCTCCGATCATCGCTCTGTTGCTCGTGCTTTTCTTTTCCTGCACGTACTCCATCAACGAGGGAGAGCAAGTAATCATCACCGAGTTTGGTAAACCTGTCGGCGTTCCTATCAATAGTGATCCGCAGAAAAACGAAGCGGGTCTGCATTTCAAAAAGCCATTCATCCAAACGGTGAATCGCATTGAAAAGCGTGTGTTGGAATGGGATGGGCCTGCCTCCGATATGCCGACACGCGACAAACTTTACATCACAGTCGATAACTTCGCGCGCTGGCGCATTGCTGATCCGCAAAAGTATTTCGAGAGCCTTCGTGATGAACGCAGTGCACAATCGCGACTCGACGATGCCATCGGTGGTGCCACGCGCAGTGTGATCGCGCAGCATGATTTGATCGAAGTTGTGCGCAGTGACAAAGGGCGCAAGAGTGTGCCCCCCGAAGAAATTCAGAGTGAACTCGGCCAAATCGGTGTGCTACCGACGATTCGGTATGGTCGACATGCGCTCGACAAAGAAATTCTCGCCGCCGCGAAACCGAAGGCGAAGTTGTGGGGGATCGAGCTCATCGATGTCCGCTTCAAGCGCATCAACTACAAAGCGGGTGTGATACAAAAAATCTACGATCGCATGGAAAGTGAACGCCGTCAGATTGCCTCACGCTATATTTCCGAAGGGGAAGGAGAGGCCGCAAAAATCCAGGGTCGGATGGAGCGTGATTTGCTGCAAATCAAATCCGAGGCGTATCGCAAAGAACAAGAAATCCGCGGCAAAGCCGATGCCAAGGCGACACAGATTTATGCCGATGCCTACAACAGCAGTCCTTTGGCGGCAGATTTTTATCAATTCATCAAAACGCTGGATACCTATACAAAAACTCTCAAGTCCGATACGACCGCGATTTTTACCACCAACAGCGAGCTCTTTCATTTGTTGAAGGATCTCAAAACTCCCGCCAGCGAGCCTGTGCCGACACCTTAAAATGGGCACCACTGTGCTTCGCACTTTATGGCCGCCAAAAAACGTAATGTTCGCAAAAAGAGATTTGAGATCTTAGTCAATTGGAACCACAGATTTCGCTGATTTCGCCGATATTTCAAAGGCATTTTGCGAATGACCGTTCATGCAAAAAGTGAATTGCATGGTTCCATGTCTTTTCAGTGAAATCACGATAAAATCAGTGGTTACTTGGCTTTGTCGTCAATGGGCAACCATGTTCCAGAGATTCTCTATCTCCAAAATCTGCTCATTTTTTGAACGAGTGACTTCAAGTCTTACGTCTTATGTCTGACAGTCTTGAGTCTTATTTCCCCAAAAGAGGAAATGGTGCGCGATACTGGTCTCGAACCAGTGACCCCCACCGTGTCGAGGTGGTGCTCTACCACTGAGCTAACCGCGCTAGCTGTTGCTTGCGGGCGGGAAGATATACGCAACTAAGGGGGGATGGCAATGTTTTTTTTCAATTTCTTTGATTTGTTGTTTCCTCTGACCAAGAGCGCGGAAAATGATCCACTAACGAGGTTTTTTGGCAAATGGTGATTTCTTGCGACTTCCGATTGCATCCGCTGGGAAAAGTTGCTATGTTTTGCGCATGCACAACGAGCAAGATACGCGTGACTGGACTGATAATACCGCGATGGTGGCACCTGCTTTGGTAGGAACTGCGGCGGGATTGTTGTTAGGCGAAATGATGCATCGCGGAGCCCGTCGCGGCCTCGCATTTGGTCTGTTGGCACTGGGCATCGCCGCGCTGACTCCTTTTACCGTCGGCGAAATTCGCCAACGCATCAATGCTCCGAACACCAAACGCGGTGCGGCACGTCGTCTGCGTTCGATCCGCGAAGCTGGTGCGCTGGGCATGGACGATGTGGATGCGGAATTGCGTGAGCAAGGGTTGCTGTGAAGCTTCTGATCACGGGCGCTAACGGTCGCGTCGGCTCTGCGCTTTGCGCCTATTTTTTGCAGCGCGGCGATAAGGTGATACCTGTGACGCGTGCTGATGTGGATCTAACAAATCTCCCTGCGCTGCGTGCATTTTTGTTAGAAAAAAACTTTGACTGTTTGATCAATCCGGCGGCGATGTCTGCTCCCGATCAATGCGAGCAAGAACCGGAATTGGCGCAGCGAATCAATGCGGATGCTCCTGCGGTGATGGCGGAAATCGCGCAGCTTCGAGGAGTGCGGATAATTCATTTTAGCACGGATTATGTTTTTGCCGGTGATCGTGCAGGCAAGCGCCGCGAGAATGATTGCGCGGAGCCGAGCACGGTGTATGGTCGGAGCAAATTGGCGGGGGAACAGAAAGTTCTGGAAAATGCACCTGGGCTTGCGAGCGTGCTCCGAGTTTCTTGGGTCTATGGCGGTGAGCGGCCAGGTTTTGTCGATCAAGTGATGGCGCAATTGCTCGCTGGCCAATCGGTGCGGGCCGTTAGCGATAAGTGGTCGATCCCTACAGCGCTGGATGATCTTTGCGAATGGCTGGCATGCCTGAGCAAGAGTTCACCGGGGGGGATTTGGCACGGCTGCCATGCAGGAGAGCCCGTGTCTTGGTATGCCTTGGCCATCGCAGTGCAAGAAACATTGCAAGCAGGCGGCTGGCTGGCTCAGGGCGCAAACGTGGATGCGCAATCGATCACAGAGATGAGCCAATGGAGCGCGCGGCGGCCGATTCACACGGCCATGGATTCGGCAAAATTATCATCCCATCTGCCGCGGCCCATTGTTGATTGGCGCGATGCGTTGCGGCGAGTGATCGAGCAAAAAATGGGTGGAGTGCCCGCAATCATTCTCGATGCTTCGTGCATGACACCTGTGGTAGATTGATCTGATCAGCCGGGGAATCGTGGCAGTTGTTCTTTTTGGATCAAATCGTCGAACTTCAAGGTCCAATCTTTGATTTTTTCTTCTCGGAGATAAAAGGTGATCGAGTCATCGGTAATCGAGCGGACTTGGGCCACACCCCAATCCATTTCTTGCTCAATGGTAAATGATTTCCCTTTGGCATCTTTTGCTTCGAGGTAATTGACGTCAATCGATGTAGAACTTGTTTTGATATGAATGTAGTTAATCACCTCATTGCAGTCGTTTGGCACAGGTTCCTCGATGAGAAGAGTATCGCCTGATGCGCTCACATGAAATTTGAGGTAGTCAGGTTTTGGCTCTGCATCGGATGACGTCAACGCACTGCCAATGTAAACGTGTCCCCATTCCCATTTGCCTTGACCAACAAATACTTTTTTCGAAATTCGGTAGTAAGACGTGGATTGAGGCTTAGCTCCATCTGTGGCAGGATGCCACTGCGGTCCTAACACCAAGGTGATGTGAAAATCTCCTTTGGTGAAAGTGTATCGCGAATTTGCCTCCGCGGGTGGTTTTTCTAAACAAAATCCAACAGACCCTAGTAGTAAGAGACCAGAGAGGAGTATTCGTTTCAGAATATTTTTTTCCATGTTCTGAATATTACAGGGAGTGGATTGTGATTCTTTCGGAAGAGAAAAAGCTTCATGCAATTCATTACAACTTCATTGTCACGGGTGTGGGGATGAAGGCTTCGCCTGTTTTGGCTTGTTGAATGATGTTTTGGCGATTGATTCCGAGAAGAAGAGCGATGGACCAGATGGAGAACATCAGGTTAGTGCCGCCGTAGCTGATGAAGGGGAGCGGTAGGCCGGCATTGGGGCAGGAGCCAGTGGTGACGGCGATGTTGATCATCGCGGGCACTAAGATGATCAGCGTCAATCCCGTGGCGAGTGCGCGTTCGAATACTTGCTTGGCATGCATCGCGACAATTAGCCCGCCGAGACCTAGTCCTACGTAACAAAAGAGAACGCCGAGTGTGTATTTCAGTCCAAGCTCCTCGCCGACGACGGGAAGGATGAAGTCGGTATGCGCCTCTGCCAGGAATCCGTGTTTCTGTCGGCTATTGCCCAGACCCTCACCATGCAATCCGCCGGTGCCGTAGCCGAGTAGGGCGTGCCATTGTTGTCGGTTGACGTCTTGGATTTTTTTGTCAGATGTTGGGAAGTTTTCGAGTTGGGTAAAGGAATTGATGCGGCGCATGCGGTTCTCGCTCAATGAGATGAGAAATGCCACGCCGCAGATCGCGATTACGGCGCTGGGAATGACGTACCGCGATCTGCTGCCGATGCACCACATGGTGAGCATGCAGACGAGCCCGAGTGCGAGGGCCGTGTCCATGTCTTCTTCGAAAAAGATCAGCATCACGGGAACGCAGACGATGATGCTGGGCAGGACGAAGCCGCGGAAAAAGCGTCCAATCTCGGCGGTATGTGAGGCGAAAAAGGCGGCGAGGCCGATGAGGGTGGTAATTTTTCCGATCTCGGATGCCTGGAACTGCGGGATCACTCGGAAATCAACCCAACGTGTGGCACCACCACGATTCACTCCGATGCCAGGAATGTAACAGCAGATCAAGAAGAATAGTCCGATGCAGAATAGCGGAATGGCGAATGCGCGAATTTGGCTGGGCGAAAGCAGCATGAGTAGAAAGCCACTGGCGAGAGCTGCGATGAGAATGCCGACCTGTTTGTTGAACAATGACAAGGGATTCTCCGGACTGGCTACCCAAAAGCTGGTGCTCGCCAGCATGACCATCCCGATCGCGACGAGGAGTGCGACGGAGCAGGAGATCAAAATGGTGGCGATGCGGAGCATGGGAGCGTTACTGTTGAGCAGGAACTTTGAGCACGAGGCCGATGTTGAGCGCACGCTCGTTGCGGATGTTGTTCGAGCTCATCAGCTTCTGTGGGCTGATGTTGTATTTTTTTCCGATCGAGTAGAAGGTGTCGCCTTTACGAACAGTGTAGCTCGTGAACTCATTGCTGGAGGTTTCACTGACGGGAATGGCGCGCGGTGCACTTTCGAGATTCTGATTTGGGCTTACGCGAACGGGGCGCGGTGCCTGGGCAAGATCGCCACGTAGTTCACGGATTTCATCAGGAACGATGCCGCGAATTTCGTTTTGAGGGATGCGAAGTACCAGTCCGGCACAAAGCTTCGCGTTGTTGTTGGCATCGCGTAGGGCTTGTTCGCTGATGCCTTGTTTGCGTGCAATGGAGAGGTAGGTGTCTCCATTATTAACGGGGTAGCGCTGGTCGCCGGGCTGAATTTGCGGCAGATCCGTCATGCTGGTGATGGCAGCGGAGGTATCAGGTCGCTCAGCTAGGGCACTGCTAGCGGCGGCAGCAGCTGCTGCGATTGGTTTTTGGCTAGAGCTGGGAGAGCTGCCATTCGTGGGGGTGTTATCCGTTGCCGCGGGGTTATTGTTTTCGAAATATTTCTGTGCAAAAATGCCACCGATACCGACGACGTGAAGGAGTGCGATGACGATTAAGGCGCGACCGACATTCATGTTCGGGATATCGCCCTCGATGTCCGCAGGATCTGCCGTGGTAGCGGCAGGACGTTTCACTTGTCCTGTGACTTTGGCGTAGATTTTGCGGAAGACTCTACGCTTAAGGGGCTTGCGTTTGATGGGAAGGTTGTGTGGTTTCATGAGGAGATGGATTAGCGAAGGTTGTTAACGTAGTTGCGAAAAGCGGTGCCCCGTTGCTCATATCCGGTGAACATGTCAAAGGAGGAGGTTCCGGGGGAAAAGAGAATGGTTGAGCCGCGCGGGGCAAGTGAGCGAGCGGTGTTGACGGCTTCTTCGAGCGAGTGAACGATGGTCGTGGAAACGGCTTGGCCGAGTACGGCACCGAGAGGCTCAGCGATCTGACCGAAGGTCACGGCAGTGATCGCCTTTTGCTGGAGTAGGGGCACGACGGGTTGGTAGTCGAGCCCTTTTTCCTTGCCGCCGGCGATGAGCACTACAGGGCGGATTTGCGAGCGTAGCGCACTTTCGAGGGCGTGCAGGTTGGTGGCTTTGGAGTCATTGAGATACTCGACACCATCGAGTGTGCGCACGAGTTCGCAACGATGGGGTGGGGGGACATAGCCCGCAAATGCTTTTTTCAGATCGAGCGGTTTTCCGAAACAGCGGCAGGCGGCGATGGCGGCCATGATGTTTTCAGCATTGTGCAACCCGCGCAGGCTGGTGTCTCGATCCATGTTTAATACGGTCTCACCAGAGTGCTCGATGGTGATGCCTTGAGAAAACCATTCTGCCTCATCGGTTTCGGTGGAAAATGTAACGGTCTTGGCTTGGAGCGGTGGCAGGAATTCGCCATTGCGGATGATGGCGGTGCAGGCGGCATCTTGATTTTCAAAAATGCGCCATTTGGCCTGACGGTAGCTATCGACGGTCGGGTAGCGATCCATGTGGTCAGGGGCGAAGTTGAGCCATACTGCTACGTGTGGACGGAAGGTGTGGATCGTTTCGAGTTGAAACGAGCTAGCTTCTAAGGCGATGACTTCAGGCATGGGATGCTCCATTACGACTTCAGCGAGTGGTTTGCCGTAATTGCCACAAGGCACACAGGAGACATCGCTGGCATTGAAAATGCGGGCGATTACCTCGGTGGTCGTGGTCTTGCCGTTGGTGCCCGTAATTGCCACGGTATAGCCATCATAGTAGCCCCAGGCAAATTCCATCTCGCCGACAACTTTGTCCGCTTGTTGGGAAAATGCTGCGACGAGTGGCCCGTAGGTGTCGATGCCTGGGCTGACCACGAGGAGATCTGATTTCACCTGAACTCCTATATCTGTAGTAGCAAGAGGATGCAAAGAAACCTCGGGCGCGAAGCCTGTGATGGATTCTGCTTCATCGTACACGGCTACGCTAGCACCTTCGCGCAAGGCGAGAGCGGCGGCGGCGCGACCACTGCGGCCTGCGCCAAGGATGACGATATGTTTTCCTGTGAGATTCATCGGATTTTCAAAAGTGCAAGGCCGATCAGCGCGAAGATCATGGAGAGTAGCCAGAAGCGGATGATGACTTGGCTTTCATGCCAACCGCCGAGCTCGAAGTGATGATGGATGGGAGACATCCGGAAAATGCGCTTTTTGCGTAGCTTGAAACTGCCGACTTGGAGGATGACCGACATGGCTTCCATCACGAACACTCCGCCAATGATGACTAGCAGCAGTTCTTGCTTGGTGGCGATGGCGACCGAACCGAGTGCTCCGCCAATGGCCAGCGATCCCGTATCGCCCATGAAAACCTTGGCGGGGTGGCAGTTGAACCAAAGGAAGCCGAAGCCCGCGCCGACGAGAGCCATCAGAAACACGGTGAGCTCGCCGATATACTGGTTGTGCGGGATTTTCAAATAATCGGTGGCGATGAAAAAGTGGCCAGCAAGGTAGGCGAGGATCGCATAGGCGAGTGCGGTGGTGATGGTGCAGCCGGTGGCGAGGCCATCGAGACCATCTGTTAGGTTCACGGCATTCGAGCAGCCGATGATAACGAGTGCGAAAAAGGGGATTACCAGCCAGCCGAGATGGATGATCGGTTCTTTAAACAAGGGGAAACAAATGGCGTCGATGGACATTTTTTGATCGCCTAACAAAAAGCCGTGTGCGGCATCTCCGAAGCCTGATATTTCTTTTTTATAGAAAAAGAATGCGGCGGCGATCAGCGCGATGATTAGCTGCCAGAAGAGTTTGGTGCGGCTGCTGACACCATCGGACTTTTTCTCTTTGACCTTTTTGAAGTCATCACAAAAGCCGAGCAGTCCGCAAGCGCCCATGGTGCAAGCGCAAACGGCGACGAAGGGGTTGAGCGGATTGGCACAGAGGAGGGTGGCGATTAGGACGGAGCCGAGGATCAAGACGCCGCCCATGGTGGGGGTGCCTATTTTTCCGCCGTGGAGTTCAGCAAGTTTGTGAACTTCAGCTGCGGTGCGGATCGGCTGGCCGAGTTTCATCGAGATCAATTTGCGGATCACCCGAGGACCTGCGGCGATGCTGATGGCGAATGCCAAGAAGCAAGCGACAGCGGCGCGGAAGGTGATGTAGCCAAACAAGTTTAGCACGTCATAAGTGTGCGCCCAGCCGGGTGTGCCGGAGGCCATTTCTGCTACGTGTGCTTCTTTCCAGAGTTGATAGATCCAGTATAACATGACTATTGAGAGAAAACGAGTTTCATGACCATCTCCATGGCGGAGGTGCGGCTGCCTTTGAAAAGCACGGCATCGCCGGGAGTAATGATTGATTGCAAGTAGGCGGCGGCTTCTTCACGCGTGGCGAAATGTCGAGCATCTGGACCAGCGTGAGCGTGGATCGCCTCTGCACCATCGCCTGCGGTGATGAGTTGGAGATTGAGGCTAGAAGCTTTTTCGCCAACGCGCTGTGCGCCCTCGGCAGCGTGATCACCAAGCTCAGCCATGCGACCGAGGACGGCGTAGCGTTGATTGGTAGGGCTAACGGAAAATTGCGCGAGGGTTTCTAGCCCAGCGATCATCGACTCGGGATTGGCATTGTAGGTATCGTCGAATACTGTGACGCCTTGGCTCACGAAGCGACGAAGGCGACCGCTGGTGAGAGTGGCTTGACTCAAGCCGATGGCGATTTTTTCGCTCGGAATCCCTAACAGATGTCCAGCCGCTGCGGCGAGTAAGGCATTGGCTACCATGTGGTGTCCTGCTACGGGCAGACGAACAGCAACGGCAGCTTGGCCAGAAATGAGCAGATCGAAACAGGCACAGCCATCATCTTCGCGGATGTTCTCGGCGCGCACCACATCAGTGGCACCACCAGTGGTGAAAATGCGTGCTTTGGTGAGTGTGCGGATCAGATCGAGGAAATCGCAGTTGTGAGGAATGATCAACGTTTGCTCTGCGGTGAGATTCGCCGCGATGGCGGCTTTTTCTCGCGCAATTCCCTCGCGAGAGCCCATGAACTCAATGTGTGAGGTGCCGATGTTGGTGATGATGGCGATGCCGGGCTTGCCGATGGCGGCGAGCGGTGCGATCTCCCCCGGATGGTTCATGCCCATTTCATACACCGCCGCGGCATGCTCTAGTGTTGTTTCTAACACCGTAAGTGGGAGGCCGATGTGATTGTTTAAATTTCCGCGTGTGGCGCAGGTGGGGAATTTTTGTGAGAGAACCGAGGCGATAAAGTCTTTAGTGCTAGTTTTTCCGTTAGATCCGGTAAGGGCGACGACATGGATGCGTAGCTGCTCACGCCACCAACTAGCTAGCTTTTGCATTGCGAGTAAGGTATCAGGAACGAGAATGACGGCACCTTGGTTGACTTCGCCATTCCACTCGCTGACGATCACAACAGCGGCACCTTGAGCAAGAGCTTGAGGGGCGAAGGCATTGGCATCGAAATTTTCTCCGCGCAACGCAAAAAATACGCAGCCAGGAACGAGCCTGCGGGTATCGGTGCAGACGCCAGCGTGCGCCAAAGCCTCAGCATCTCCGGCGAGGATGGTCGCGCCGAGGATCTGAGCCAATTGTGCCGCGGTGAGTGTTTTCATGAATCAGGGATCTTTGCGACGGGGTTTGTGCGTTTTGCGCGGCGGTAGAGATTCGCGGAATTTCGCGGCGGCGACGACGCGGGCGCGCAGGGCTTTTTGCGCTTCTTTTTTGTCATCGAATTCGATCGTGCGATCAGCGAATTGCTGATAGGTCTCGTGACCTTTGCCGGCGATGAGGACGATGTCTCCCGCTTTCGTGGCCTCGATGGTTTTGAAGATGGCTTCGGCACGATCTTCGATGGCGATGTGATGGTTGCCGTTCATGCCACTGATGATTTCTTGCAAAATGGTGGCAGGTTTTTCACTGCGCGGATTGTCCGAGGTGACGACACAATAATCGCTGAGGCGCGAGGCGACTTCGCCCATCAGCGGACGTTTGCGTTTGTCGCGATCACCACCGCAGCCAAAGATCGTAAGCAGGCGCCCTGGCTCGAGTTCGCGCAAGGTGCGACAAGCATTTTCGAGCGCATCGGGCGTATGTGCATAGTCCACAAAAACAGTGGCTCCACCCGCATTGCCGACGTTTTCCATGCGGCCTGATACCTGCGGGGCATCAGCCATTATTGGTACGGAATCGCGCAAGGGAATGCCGCAAGCGACACCTGCGACCAGAGCTCCAGCGATGTTGTAGGCGTTGAATCGACCAATGAAAGGAGCGCGGACGAGGAACTGACGGCCTTTGTGATTGAGCTCGAATTCCATCCCACGGGCGGTTTGTTTGAGCGAGTTGATGCGGTAGTCGCAATGCACGCCGAAGCCGAATGTCATGATCTGCAATCGGCCTTGCAGCGACTCGGCGAGATCGGCTCCGTAAGCGTCATCGATGTTGATCACAGCCACGGTTTTTTTCCCTAACGGATTTTCGGCGAGTGCCTCGAACCATGCTTTTTTGGCGGCGAAGTAGGCCTCCATGGTGATGTGGTAGTCGAGGTGGTCTTGCGTCAAGTTGGTGAAAACGCAGGCATCGTAGGGGATGCCGGTGATGCGGTGTTGGTCGATACCGTGTGAGGAAACTTCCATGGCGACGCCGCGGCAATCGTGATCGGCCATGCGGCGGAGAATTTGTTGGAGTTCGATGGGGCCTGGCGTGGTGCTGGTGGCGGTCTCGATGGTCTCGCCATCGTCGATTTTGACAGTGCCGAGCATGCCTGCACGGTGCCAAGCTTGTTTCATCAAATGCTGCACAAGGAAGGCACTGGTGGTTTTCCCGTTGGTGCCGGTGATGCCGCACATTTTCATGCCTGCGGCGGGATTGCCTGCGAGTGCTACGGCGCAATGAGCGAGGGCTTGGCGTGGGTTTGAGGTGTGAACCCAGGTGATTTGATTTGATAATTTCGTGGGCGGCGCTTGATCGGAAATGATGACCGATGCACCAGCGGCGAGGGCTTTTTCCACATATTGGTTGCCATCGATTTTTTCCCCTTTGAGTGCAGCGAAAATCATGCCGGGTTTGACTTGGCGTGAGTCATCAGTGACGGCGCTGAGTGCGACGTCCGATGGGCCTGAGACAATGGGGCGGTGGAAAAAGGGCAGTAGGGTGGAAAGATTCATTGGTTGACGACGCGGGGTTCTACCGTTTCGGTAGGAGTGATGTTGAGGTGATGGGCGATGCGCTCGCAAGCGCGGGAAAAGACGGGGCCGGCAATGGTTCCGCCGTAGAGCGATACGCCAGTGCTACGTGGATCATCGATGACAACGATGCAAACAAACTCGGGATCAGCTGCGGGGAGCATGCCTGCGAAGGAGCAGGTGAAGCGGTTGGTGAAGTATTTTTTGGTGTCGGTGTTGAATTTGTAGACCGTGCCTGTTTTGCCGCAGGCGATGTAACCTGGCACATTGGCTTGCACGGCAGTGCCTTCTTTTTGCATGACGGTGAGTAAACTACGGCGCATCTCGCGGGCGGTGTTTGGCTTGATCACCTCGCGGACGACCTCGGGGGTCGTCTCTTGAATGGGAGTGCCATCGTTGGCGATCACGGCCTTGAGGAGTTGGGGCTTGCGGAGCTTGCCGTCGCCGGCGATGACGGAGTAAGCGCAGGCCATTTGCATGGGCGTGACACTGACTGCGTAGCCATAGGTGGAGCTGGAGAAATCGTAGAGATTTTCGCTGCGGGTGAAGCGTCCGTTGACCTCGCCGCTGAGGGGGATGCCCGTTTTTTTGCCGAAGCCGAAGCTAGCGAGGTAGTCATAGTGCTTTTGCATGCCGACCATCATCGCCATTTTGAAAACACCGATGTTACTAGATTTTCCGAGCACCCATTCGGCGGAAAGAGTGTCGTAGGAGTGGTGGTCCCTCATCGAAAAATTCCCTTGTTGGTATAGCTTGTTGTGGCAGAAAATCGGAGTGTGACGGGTGATCGCACCTTCGTTCATCGCAGCCGCTGCAGCGACGACTTTGATGGTAGAACCGGGTTCGTAGACCATTTGGGTGGCGAAGTTGATGCCGTTGGTGTCGAGATTTTTGAGATCATTGAGATTGAATGAGGGATAATTTGCGAGGCCGAGCACAGCACCTGTTTTGGGATTCATCACGATGATGCAGCCGCGCGGTGCCTGGTATTCCTTGATGCCAGCGAGCAGTTCCTCCTCGATGATGGATTGGATCTCCATGTCCAACGTCAATTGCACATTCAACCCGGGGCGTGGAGGTAGGGTCTTTCCGGGTTCGGGTGTGATCAAAAATCCACGCGGATTGGTGACGCTGGTGCGGTGTCCATCTTTGCCTGCAAGGATGCTTTCTAACGCTTTCTCTACCCCGTAGGTACCGACTTCTTTTTTATAGGTGTACTTGCCATGCTGAACCTCGATGATTTTTGGATAGCCGACGATGTGGCTGGCGAGCTCGGGAGAGGCGTAGCGGCGGCGTGCGGTTTTTTCGAGCGTAAATCCGAAGAGTTTGTGAGCCTCGATGGCTTTTTGGACTCTCTCGTAAATGCTTTCTTCCATGTTGCGCTCCAGGATGAACCAGTCGTTAGGGTTCGAATCGATCTTGGTCATCAGATCCTCGCGTTTGACGCGAAGAGCGATGGCGAGATGGCTGACCGCATGCGTGAGGTACTTGCTGTTTAAGATCTCGCTCTCATTGTCAATCAAGCGCTTCATGCTCTTATGCATGCGTTTGCTCTTCTCGCTATCGCTGAGATCAATCCAGCCGGGTATGGTGCTGAGTTCATCCCAGGCGAGTGATTTGGCGCAGAGTGTGTTATCGTTCAGGTCGTAGCGATTGATGCGCAAGTCAGCGAGGGTGATGCTGCGTGCGATGAGTTCGTCATTGCAATCGAGAATGTGTCCACGGCTGCCGGGTAGGTAGGTGATCGTGGTGCCTGCGTTTTGCGCTGCTTGTTGGTATTGCTTGCGATTGGTGTATTGAATCTCGATCATGCGCCACGACAAAAAGCTGAATCCTGCAATGACAAGCAGGAACAGCACGGTGCAGCGGCTAGAGAATTTATGACACATGAACGAAGAGAGATGGGGGGGATGGCGGGATCAGGGACGGTTGTTTTGCAAGGAGAGTGAGGGGTTTTTGAGGCGAATGACCTCGACGCTGTTCGGCGGTGTGGGCACAAGATCCGTGCCGTTTGCCTTGAGTTTTTCGCGGATGTCATAGCGGGCGAGTTGTTGTTCAATCTCGGCTTGCACGCTCGGGATACGGTCTTGTTGGAGCGACTGAATGCTTTTCTCGGCGACGGCGATGTCGCGCACGGTTTTGATTTGTTGATTGCGGTAGGATACATGCTTGATGGCCCCCGCAGCAATGATGGTGATGGCGATGGCAAACATTACGTTACCGAAGGCGTGATTGGGTGGCTGAGTGCGTGATTCGTTCATGGCAAATGTGGGTTGGTAAGGTTGCGATTATTACGCAGGGCGACCCGAAGCTTTGCGCTGCGGGCCCGTGGGTTGGCGGAGAGTTCTTTGGGCCCTGCACTGATGGCTTTGCGCACCGGCAGGGTGAAAAAATATTCGGGATTGTCGCGCGGTGCGGGCCAAGTGGGATCGTCGATGAATGGCTTGGCGCGGTGCTGGATGAATTGTTTGGTGAGACGATCTTCGAGGCTGTGGAAGGTGATGACCAGCAATCGCCCGCCTGGACGTAGGAGCGAAATGGAAGCTTCCAGGGCCGATTGCAATAGCGTAAGCTCCTCGTTTACGCGCATGCGAATGGCCTGAAAGGTGCGGGTGGCAGGATGAGTTTTGCCGTAGCGACCAAGGGCTTGTTCGATGGTGCCAGCGAGATCGCCGGTGCGTGTGAAGGGTGCTTTTTTACGGCGATCCACGATCAATTGCGTGATGCGGCGTGCTTGCGGTTCCTCGCCGAATTCGCGGAGTACTTGCAGGATTTCCCGTTCGCTGGATTCGTTGATGAAATCGGCAGCGCTCATGCAGGCGTTCGGCCCCATGCGCATGTCGAGCGGACCGTCCTTCTGGAAGGAAAATCCACGCTCGGCACAATCGATCTGATGCGAGGAGACTCCGATGTCGAGGAGGAT
>CANHKJ010000040.1 GCA_947460915.1 Verrucomicrobiia bacterium | reverse complement strand
GCCCGAGACCACGACCGCAGAAAAAATCGATCAACAAGTCTGCTTCGTGACCAAGGAATCGAAGCGTCCCTTGCTCGAAGAACTGCTGCGCGGCCAAGCCAATGCCCGTGAACAAAAACTCACCATCGTTTTCAGCCGCACCAAGCACGGCGCCAACAAACTCGCGAAGTCTCTGTGCGCCGCCGGTTTCCCGTCCGATGCCATTCACGGCAACAAATCGCAAGCTCAACGCGAAAAAGCCCTGGAGCGCTTCAAAAAGGGCCTTACCCCAGTGCTAGTCGCCACCGATGTTGCCGCTCGTGGCGTTGACGTCAAAGACGTCGGTTTGGTGATCAACTTCGATCTCCCGAACGAACCCGAAGCCTACGTGCATCGCATCGGCCGCACCGCCCGTGCTGGAGCCGAAGGTCGTGCCGTTTCGTTCTGTTCTGAAGACGAGCTCGAATACCTGCGCGATATCGAAAAAATCATTCGCATGCCAATCCCCCGCTGGGACAATCACAACTGGCACGAAGAAGCCCTCGCGGAGCGCCACAAAAAAGGCATTCGCGGTCCCGCTCCGAAAAAGCCCCAAGGTGGAGGCGGCGGCCAACACCGTGGCCAACGTCGTCCTCCTCAAGGTAATTCCGGTCAACGCCAAGGTGGACAGGGAGGCCAAGGCCAAGGTGAAGGCCAAAACCAACAACGCCAAAAATCCCGCCCTGCCGGCAATCGCGGGCGTTGAGAAATCCACTCCCCCCAGCCCCACACGGCAGGGTAAAACGCTATACCAGTAAGCAGGCTTTCACCACGAAATAGAGCAAAACACACTCACTAAAGAGTGTGCATCCTAGCCCTATTTGCTGCTAGATTGTGAGATCATCAAGAAACTCGGAAACGGGGTCGATGCCAGTGATTAGCAAATGATCCCGAGCACGGGTGCAGGCAACATAGAGCAGTTGCCTCTCAGTGTCATAGATTTCTTGAAGATCCGCATCGTCACCAACTGTCTCAATTCTTTCTTGGAGTGGGATGATTTCATCATCGCAGGCCATCAGAGCCACAGCGCGAAATTCCAAACCTTTGGCGAGGTGCATAGAGCTAATCGATGCGCTTCCACTGATCATTTCAACGTGCTCATCGAGAATTTTGTAGGGGATGCCTGCCATTGTGAGAGCTGCTTCGGCTCGATAAAATTGCTTTTCGGAGCGCACAAAGACGCCCAACTCATGTGCAAGAATCCCCCGATGAATCTGTTCTGTTAGCCAATCAGCTGCGGCTTGCTGCTCTTTGATCTCATCGGAAAATGTCAGAATCTTTGGCGGCGGTCCATTGAATACAGAAATGGTGTCACTGCGGTCCTCTCGATTGCCATCCACGTCAGCAACTTCGGGGCCGAGTAATCTGTCAGCTTGTTGACGGATTTGATGTGAGGTTCGGTAGTTAATGCGGAGATTTCGCGCACGTCCCCGAATGTCCACGCCCAGTGATTTCCATGAAAAGGGTTGTTGAAATATCCTCTGACCCACATCGCCAGCGAAGAACAAGGCATCAGGACGGGCTCCACCTAACGCAGCAAAGAAACGCAACTGCGAAATACTGAGATCCTGGCACTCGTCCACAACTGCAAAATCATAAGGAGGATTTTTCACGGCAAATGCTTTCGCTAGCGCCGTGAAAACCTCTGACGAAGTCATAAGTCCTGTCGTTTTGAGCTCTTCGATCATTTGCTCAAAGATCAACCACAATACGATGCGTTGTGCTTCGGGCAGTCGTGTTTTGCGACCGAGTCTAGAGACATCACGATAGCTTTCCCAGGTCTTTAACTGCCATGCATCCACGACGTGCTCCCATTCAGCGAGAAGAAAGGCGAAGCCAAACTTGTGCCCTGCAACCGCTCCTGATGCTGATCGCATGATCTCTTTGACCTTTTGGCGCGAAGCCAACTTCACTGGACCGCAATTAGCCTTGTAGAGTCGCATGGCAAGTGATTCGAGAGAGTGTACGTCAATGCGCTCCCCAAGCAGTGGCTCGCTACCGATCAATCGTTTGAGCTTGGTGTGAAGCGAGTGAGATAGAGCATCAGAAAATGTCGCCAGCAAAACCCGGGATTCGGGATTAATCCGGGCGAGATGTGCCGCGCGGTGGAGTGCCACTATTGTTTTGCCAGTACCGGCCGATCCAGAAACCCGTGCAGGTCCGTTGTAGACGCGGTCTACCCACTGCCGCTGCTCAGGGTGCAGAAACACTGTCCATTTTTCCCAAGGAAAATCGAGAGCTTGCTGAAGTTCTTCCACGTTGGTCATCACGCGGAATCGACGTTGCGCATCGGGATGCTGGAATGGGTCGGAAATCGGCACTTCGGTTTTTGCGATCCGTGGTTTGCCACCCGTGGCGATTTCGAGCAATGCTTCAGCAGCTTCGCCGGGCAAACGATCGGCCAGAAACAGCAGCGTGTCTTCGGTTGCCTGTCGCACGTCAGAAAGCCATTCTGAAGGCACACCATAGCCGAGAAGTTCTTCATCGCTCTTGTGGGCAAACAAAGCCATCTTGCTCGGCATCGGCAATTCCGTCTGCACATAGACAGGAATCACGATCTCGGTAACAGTCTCACGAATTTCCACAAGCTGCGCTGCACCCGTGCTAGGATGAGTTTCCAGCTTGCGACGCTCTGCCCAATCATAGGCTTTATCGTGATGATCCACGTAGCACAGCAATAGACTGCCCGAGGTTTTATGAACGATGATGCGAATGTCCCCGTTCACACGCACCGACCAAAAGTTTTTGTCCTTCGCCTTGTCTAGCTTGTGAAAACTCATGCCATTACCCGCAGGGTTCATCTGCAAGTCAAATGCCGTCGTTTTTACTGCCCTTTGCTCGTCATTGGTGAGACGAGAAAGGCTGTCGGTGAATGTGTCAGAGATGAGGAAGTTCATGACACCGAAACTTTTATCCAGGTATAAACTGACATCCTCTTGCAATAGCCATTGCCTTCAAACGTTTAGCGATCTTACGGCATGCTTTCTCGTTACGATCACCAAAATCGATTTTTGCGTGTGCTGCGAAATCAGGTAAAGGATCTGGTGCCCCCATTACACCTTCAGCATCTGCTTCCGCCTTTGTAACAGCCCAAACACCCGCAGATAGATTCTGCAGAATTTCGGTGTAATGCGCGTAAGAATCGGCCGCATTAATCTGATCCCCGTCATAAACCGATAATTTCCCATCATCTCTGGGAAAAGGCATGAACGCCTGACTCGTTATTTGATTATCCGACAAGAAACCAGGGTGCACTTGCCGCAATAGAAGTGTATTTGAATTCATGCGGGTCAAATCTGAACGTTTTGAGCTAAAGTTGTAAACAGACGCTTCCACTCATTTAAATCAGACAGGGTAAAGGCGTCTTCTACATCACGATTATCTCGAAATGCATGAAAATCAGCTGTCAGGTCTGTCAAATTTACATCGACAGATGGATCGCCTTCACTTTGCCATTCTAGGAGGAGATTGCCTTCGGGCGTGGGAATAATCGCAGGCAACGGCAAACCCTCAGGATAATGAGCGATCAATCGATCTGCGATTTGATCCAAGGCATCTTTGTCAGGCGCACTGCCAGAACCGTCATACCAGCCATTTTCTAGCGCGCGCAACTCATCGAAGCGTGCTGCCATCTGAAAATTTTGTTGAACCTCTAGCGAATCTACGGAGTTAACCTTCTGGAGTCGGTCCCAAGAATCAAACACTCCGATACCAAACACTGTGATTTGATCACGTACTTTTCCCCCATAAATCCTTGCCTGCGGATGGAAACTTTCTGGCATGGGAACCGTACGTACCGCTCCATCTGTCATCCGCATCTGAAATGTGGATTTTTCCCAATTTGCTTCGATGATCGTACCTGTAAGTTCAACTGGACGTTCATAAACCGTTGATGCCGCAAGTACAAGTTTTTTTCTACTTTCGGGAGTGAGTCTAGCTACACTCTGATCAGCACCCAGAAATTCAATTGTTTCGTCAGGACGTAGAGAACGCCCAATTTGATTAAAATAAACCAACAAATCGTTAGGAAATTCAGCAGGTAAAGCGCCATCTACCGCACCGATACACTGCGTAATTAATTCGCGCGCACGCTCAAAATAAGTGTTAACTCCATCACCTAACGCAAGTGCCCCAGCTGCTACCACTGCCAACATCGGTTTGGCCGAACCTTCGTCGATTCTTTCAAGGTGCAAATGAAAATCTGCACCGAATCCCTTAGGAACTCTTTGACGATCTGTATGATCTTGCAGATACAGTCGCTTAGCCAATTCAACAACTAGCGTCTCGTAAGCAGCCAAGTCCTTCGCCACCTCCAGAGGTAGCGTATGTTCGTTGAATCGGGCTCCGTCGAACCGTGGCTGGAGAAAATCAACTTTCATAAATCATTTGCTGGGAAGTAATAATATTGCAACAAAACAAAGTCCAGATAAAATTACACCCGAAAAACCTTCATCACCTCATCCCCCAGGTGGTTGATGACTTTCACGGCGATTCTTCCTTGTTTCGGTTTGTCGAAGGGGCGGGAGGTGTCGCTGTTTAATGTGGACCATGCTTCGGAGTCGATTTCGGTTTTAGGGTGGTTTTTAGGGAGCTGTAGGGGTCGTTGGCGCCTAGGAAGTAGGCGTGGCGGACGAAGAAGCTTTCGCCGTTATAGTCGGTGTCAATGAACCAGCAGGCGATGCCGTCGGCACCGTGGCTGATGACTTCGCCGGTTTGAGGTTTGAAGACGTCCACGCCGTTGACTTTGATGCGCAGTTTGCCATCGGTCTCCGTGAGAAGGTCGATGTCTGGCTCGCCGAAGATGACGAAGAGGTTGCCCTTACCCGTATTCTTGAGGTCCTCTGACATGTGGAGATCGGCATTCATGCGAGCCTTGAGGACTGTGATGCGACCGAGTTTATTGAAGTCGGTAGTGTGAGCCTCGTAGTTGAAGGCGCAGGCGATGAGCACATCGAATCCGGCATCGCCGCACTCGCGGGCGGCTTCGGCGAGATCTGCGCGCTGGACGGTGCCGAACTCGGGGCCGATGAAAATGCCCGCGCGTTTCTGGGTATCTCCCTCCATGTAACAGCCTACGGCACAAATATTGCCTTCACCGGGCCATGGAGTCAGAGAGGTAAAGGTGATGCGGTCTTCTTTATGTGCTTGCTGCACGCCGGCAATCCTGAGGTTTTCCAAGATCATCTGAGGAAAGGATTGCTTGGCACCATACTCGGGGGAGTCATCCTTAAGGGAGTCAATCAATTCATCGTCCTCATCCACGCCGAGCATGCGATGGGGCGATAAGCTCTCGACAGTGAAAGGTCCGGCGACGCGCGCTGCTTTTTTATTCTCGTATGGTTTGTCGTAGAGATATTCAAACTCCGCCTTGGCGGCGATGGAGGCATCAATTTCTTTCTGGCGGGCGATGCGGGACTCCCACCATTCAGCGTGGAGATTTTTGGCGCTGTCAGGCCACTTGGTGTCTGCCTCGCGAGGAATTTCCCACTCTAGCCATGATTTTGTGAGTTCGCCGTTCAATTTCTCGCGTAAGGGTTCAAGTTCAGCCTGCCACTTGTCCCAGATAACATCGATCTCGGCGTTGTTAGCGATGGACTTGAGCGTAATGTGAGGCACTCGCTCATAAACGAAGCCGTGGCGTATGTTACCCTGGGTGGGCTGGGAACTCGGCGCGGTGCGGGTGACTTCGGCTTCCTTGATTTGGCCCTCCCGGGAATCGGCCAGCAGGTAAAAGGGATAACGTGCACCCATGATGCGGGCACGAGCCAGCGCCAACGCTACGCGCGACGTGTCAATCGTAATCCAGCGGCGGCCCCATTGCTCGGCGACAGTGGCCGTAGTGCCGGAACCGCAGGTCGGATCGAGTACGAGGTCGCCGGGGTCAGTGGTCATGAGGATGCAGCGTTCGATGACCTTTTGCGCTGTCTGAACGACATACACTTTGGACTCAGTGAAACTGCCCGTTCCAGTATCAGCCCAAAAATTGTTACGCGGAATAATCGGGTAGTCGTTCAGGAACTGACGATAGCGGATTGACCCGCTTACACGCTCAATACGGTCAGCGCGGCCAACTCGATCCATGCTGCCCTTCGTCGTGCGCCAGCCACGAGGAAGTGGATTGAACGTTTTTCCCTCGAACACAAAGTCGAAGACGGTGGTTGGCTTTTGAGCCGTGATGTCTGAAAGAGTGAAAGGGTTGTCCGCATTGCCTCTCGTATAAACCGCATCGTATGATGAGCCTTCTTCCTTCGGCTTGTAGAGCTGCCGAAATTTCGTGTGGGACGCACTCTTTGCATACCAAAGGAGAAAGTCTGCCGTCGATGGCAGCACCATTGTTTTTCCGGTTGGACTATTTGTGCTGCTCGATTTCGAGAATGAAATGACGGAGAGCATATTCTCGTCGCCGAAAACCTCATCAAGCAATGCCTGAACGCGGTGGACATTTTCTGGCCCAATCTGCACGAAGATGGAGCCGGAATCGGTGAGAAGATCGCGGGCGACGGTGAGCCGATCCCGCAAATAGGTGAGGTAGCTATGGATGCCGTCGCGCCAGGTGTCGCGGAAGGCTTTGACCTGCTCGGGTTCGCGGGTGATGTGGTCGGTCTTGCCGTCCTTCACGTCGCGGCTGGTGGTGGACCACTGGAAGTTGCTGTTGAACTTGATGCCGTAGGGAGGGTCGAAATAGATGCACTGGACCTTGCCGCGCAGGCCCTCACGCTCGGCGAGGCTGGCCATGACTTGGAGAGAATCGCCAAGGATCATGCGGTTGGACCAGTTCTGGTCGTGCTGGTAGAACTCGGTCTTATCCGCGCCCTTGGGGATGCCGTTGAAATCGGCGAAGAGGTCGGGCGTGAGATTTCCTTCGTCGTGCTGGCGTTCCTTGGTCTGCTTCAACAAGTCATCGATGAGCGCCTTCGGGTGGACCTTTTCCTGAATGTAAATCTGCGGCGCATGGACCACGAGGTCGCTCCAGTCCTGCTCATCCTTACCCCGCCAAACCAGTTGAGGATCGAGATCCGTGTTGCGCGGATAGCGAATGGTCTTCGGCTGTTCATGCTCCTTCTGCACGATGGACTGCTGCTCAGCGGAGGGAATATTCTTCCGCTTCGCGTCGTCGTGCTTGATGGTCTCGACGGCTTTGTAGATTGTAGGCTTTTTCTTGGCGGGCATGTTGAGGTAGAAGCTGAAATTCTGAAATATTGAGAAGCTGAAATGGGAATGAAGAATAGGCTAGGCACGGGGGCTGCGCATGTTTTCTCCCGTCAGGATGCGGATCAGGGCGGGGTTACTGTAGTAGTTGGTGCGTCCGATTTTCTGTTTGTGCAGAAAGCCCGAGGCGGTGAGAGCATCGAGATACTTCGCAGCAGTGAGGCGAGACACGTGCAGATCGCGCTCGATGAACTCGATCTTGGTGTAGGGGTGGGTGAAAAGGTTGTTGATGAGGTCTTGGCTGTAGATTTTGCTGTGCTGGGAGCGGATGCGATGCTTGTAATCCATGAGGGCCGTTTTGATGTCACCAATGACACCAATCGCTTGTGTCGCGGTGTTTTCCACTGCCGTGAGTAGATAAAGCACCCATTCTTCCCAAGTGTCATCGGTGCGAACGGACTGCAGAAGCCGGTAGTAATCTGCTTTCGTCTGCACGATGTGGCGGCTGAGATAGAGAACGGGGATATCGAGCAACCCTTCCTTGACGAGGTAGAGGACATTGAGAATGCGCCCGGTGCGTCCGTTGCCATCATAAAAAGGGTGAATGCTTTCGAAGCGATGATGAATCAAGGCCATTTTCACCAGCGGATCGGCATCAAAGAGTGAGGGATCATTGATAAAGCGCTCGAGATCATCCATCAGGCGCACAATGGTATCGTTGTCCTGAGGTGGTGTGTAAATGACTGTACCGAAATTGTTTTTCAGCGTCGTTCCCGGAACGGTGCGGAAACCAGCGTCGTTTTGTTCTAACTCCGCTTGGATCGCGAGCAAATGGCGGTTGGTAAGAATTTGGCTTTCTTGGACAAAACGGTAACCCGTCCAGAGAGCCTGACGGTAGCGAAGGACCTCCTTAGCCGCAGGCTTGAGCAGGCTCTGAGCGCTCAAGTCCTCGCGAAACAATTCGTCGTGCGTGGTGACGATGTTCTCAATCTCCGAACTGTCTTTGGCTTCTTGGATCGAAAGCGTGTTGACGAGAATACTCTGGCGCGGAATGCTGGTAGCCAAACCCTTCAGCTCAGCGAGACGACGACTCGCGGAGGCGACCCGCTTGAGGATTGCGGGTGTCTCGAATCGACTGGCATTGAGTTGATGGATTGGAATCATAGGCGATTTTACAGCGAGCAGGCGATGGCGAGACGTGATAAAAAAGGTACGGAAACTTTACGCTGAGGCTGCGACATGTAAAGATAATTCATTTTTTTAATCACATCGCAAGAGACGTGTAAAGAAAATTGGCGATTTGTTTCATTTTAGGAGTTCAAAGTAAAGTTTTGTTTCATTTGGGGAGGTCGGCGATCATTTGCTGGAAATGGCTTTCGACTTTCTCGGCGAAGTCGGACTCGATTTCGTAAACGTCGCAAAACTCGGCGAAAGCCCAGCGTCCGTGGGTTTTCAGGTGATTAACGCCGGGCACCCAGTAGGAGCGCATGGTGGAGGCTTTTTCTTTGGCGTCCTCGCCGCGGAAGCCTTTGATCTCGACGACGAGATGGAGCAGGTCAGCAGGGCCGTGGCCGTCATCGACCAAGACGATGAAATCGGGGCGGTACTTGCGGATTTCCGAAGCGTAGCGGTATGGCACCTCGAAGCCGAGGTTGTGGTTTTTGACATAAGCAACAACCTGAGGGTGGCTCTCGGCAACACGACAAAACTCCGCTTCCCAGTCGCTATCAAGGATGACCCAGTTGAGGTGATTTTTTGGTGGTGGACCTTGGGTATCCCAGCGATCGGTTTTCGAGGTATTGAAGCGGACGTGGCTGGTGGACCCGTTGGGATTATAAGGATCAAGCAGCGCTTTCACGGGTCGCTCGCCGATGAAGGCACGGGTGATGCCAGAGGTGATGCGTTCGCAGGCGATGTCAGCCAGTTCCTGATACATGAGCAACGCGGGATAGGTGTTCCCTTTGCATTCTAAGCAAGTATCGAGCCACTGCTTGGTTACACGTTTTAGTTGACCGAAGAGGTGAAGCGGTGGTGGTTCGCCGGGGTCGCGCCATTTGGTATAAAGGAGGCGCTGCGTGAGATTGAAAAGCAAAGTGGAGGGACGCATATCTCCGAGGTGCTCTAGATTGAGATTCACCGTCTCGCCAATGATGCCAGCGTTTTGCGTGATCGAGGGACCGACCAGTGCAGGCGTGAGTGTGAGGATGGAATTATCGTCGTAGTGCGCTTCGAGACGTTCCTCGGGCAATTCCACCCGATAGCCCTCAACGCGAGGGAAGCGGATTTCCAGATGATCACGTTCGGGGCGCAGGGCCTTGACCTGAACGGTCTCGCGGGGCGGCTGCGGTGGCGCGATGACAGGCTTGGCTGTGAAATCAAATGGAATGCCGAGAACATCAGCGTATTCGACATTGAACAGTCCTTCCTCGTTAAGATCGTAGGATTGGCGACGTAGCGCACGACCGATAACCTGCTCACACAAAAGCTGGGTGCCAAAAGCGCGGACGCCGAGTACGTGAGTGACATTGTTGGCATCCCAGCCCTCAGTGAGCATGGAAACGGAAACAACGCAACGAATCCCGGCACCGAGTTGGTCGCGCTTGCCGACTGTGTTCATGACTTCGCGGAGGAGTTGCTGATCGGTGAGGGTATCTGCGGCGCGGGCATCCCCAGTGCGCTGGATGATATCGCGGCGGAAACGCTCGATCTCATCAGCAGCCATGGCGCGGAATCCATCATCAAATGCTTCGCCGGATTCGAGCTGCTCACTATCAATAAGAAGCGTATTTGGTCGCGGCAAAGGATTTCCTGTGGTCTCGTCGTAGTTGCGGAAAAGTGCTAATCGGCCGTTCACTAAATCGGAGCTTCCATCTTCGTTTTTGCGTTGGAAACCAGAGATGTAATCGTAAACGAGCTTCGAGGTGGAGGTATTGTTGCAAACGACGATGAAGCAGGGCGGGACGCTGATGCCGGCATCTTCCCAAAGCTTATAGGTTTTTTCGTAGTGGCCGTAGAGCGCTTCGAGTGCCGTTTTGAGCAAGGTGGGAAGCTTGAGTGGATCAAGGCCCTCAGCGCTCCCCCGCCCTTTCTTGGGCATTTTGCTGCCGATGTGTTTCCAAAGTTCACGGAATACTGGCATCTCTTCACCGGGAATATTTTGAGCCACGGGAACTCGGGGGAGCTTTACGATACCACACTCGATGGCATCCATCAGAGAGAAGTCACTCATGGTCCAAGGAAAGAGCGTGCCTTCGACATAGCCGGAGCCACTGAGAAAAAACGGCGTCGCAGACAGATCCATCACACGAGAGATGCCGAGCTTGCGTTCCACGGCCTCTAGGCCGGAAATCCAGAGGCGAGCTGCTTCTTTGTTTTTCTCTGCTTCTTTTTTCTCGTCGCCTTTGAGATCGGATTCATCTTCGGCCTTTTGCCCTGCTTTTTCTCGATAGCAGTGATGGGCTTCGTCATTGAGGACGAGGATGTTTTTCAGTCCCATGAGGTCGGGCATGACTCGTTGAATCATCTGACCTTCAGTCTCTAGTGTCTGAATGTCCTCCCCCGTGCGTCCTTTGAGAAGTTGGCGGCCACCTTTGGAAATTTCGATGCGTTCACGGAGCTTGAACGCGTGGTAATTGGTGATGACGATCTTGGCTTTGCGTATATCTTCCAGCATGTCATGAGGAACCAACTCGCGATCTTTGTAGTAACTATTCGGGTCGTTTGGCTGGAGCACCTGGAGCCGATCCTTGATCGTGAGGCCTGGAGCTACGATGAGAAAGCCTCTGGTGAAGGTCTTGCTACCAGGGCTGCGAGCAGCATTGACCGTCTGCCAAGCGATGATCATCGCCATCACAGTCGTCTTGCCTGCACCAGTTGCAAGTTTCAAACAAAGGCGCATCAGCCCGGGGTTTGCTTCGTTAGTCGCATTGGCTAAGTGTTCGAGAATGCGTTTGCCCGCAGGGAACTTGGGGGCTACTTCAGTGAGCCAGATAGCAGTCTCCACAGCCTCAACCTGACAGAAAAAGGGCCTAACTCCACTAAACTGATGATGACGCCAATGCTGGAGTAACCGAGCTGTCTCTGGCGTGACCTGCCACTGGCTCGGCTGTAAATTCCGCCATGTTTCCACATAACCACGAACTTCGTTGATACGAGAAGTAAGGTCGTAGTTCTGATCGGTTGTTGATAAACCTAACCCCTCATTCAGAGTCATTTCCGATTGCTCTGCCATGCCCTTGCGTTTTTTGGGCTTGGGGATGGGCGTTACAAACTTGGCACCACGACGAGACTCGATGATTCGCTGAGTCGGCTGACCAGAATCATCGAGTTCCCAATGCCGCATCGGGCATTCGTAAGGAGAATTCAGAATCGGGTGTTCAAAAAAGGGATTCGACATAAAAATAGCAAAAAACAAATATCGTTTGTTAGACGCAAGTGATTATACACAAGAAGAACACTGCGGCTATCAAATTATGATTCAAACGTATCTCAGCTCAGACTGTACGCTATACGCTCGCCAATCAAACAGTCACCGAAAGGCATTGAAGGCTCTTGCCTTGCGGGTTTGAGCATTTCTATTATGAAAAAATGCCCAACCAATCTCCGATTTGCTCGAAAGATGAAGCGCCAAGCAGGCGCTTGGCGCTCGCAGAAGTAGCACCTTATACAACTGAGTTCCGAAAGGTCTCTTGTGCCTTAAGGTACAAGGTCGGCAGCGAAGTGCAAGGCGAGTTGGTCGCCTTCACTGAGCGCGAGCTCGTCGAGCTGTTTGCGCGAGATTTCGACTTCGAGAAATTGTCCGTCATCGAGCCTCACCGATAGCGCGGCGATGGGACCAGCTGAAAAAAGATGCTGCACCACGGCCAAGCGATCTTCTCTTGGATCAAATTCGGCAGCGAATTTCACTTCGATTTCATGGGGGCGAATGTATTGCACCTTGCCACTAGGCTGCTGCAATTTGTTCACATTGCCAAGAAATTCGTATACAAAAGGCGTACGCGGTCGATCAAAGATTTCCTGTGGTGATCCCACTTGCTCGATGCGCGCATTGCGCATCACCACAACCTGATCTGCTAACTCTAACGCTTCTTCTTGATCGTGCGTGACAAACAAGGTCGTCAATCCAATCTCGTCATGGAACGAGCGCAACCAGCGTCGCAAATCCTTGCGCACCTGGGCATCGAGCGCGCCAAAGGGCTCATCGAGCAACAATACCTTGGGCTTGATCGCCAAGGCACGTGCCAATGCGACTCGTTGCCGCTGGCCGCCTGAGAGCTCATGCGGTCGGCGTTTGTCGAGGCCATCCAATTTGACCAAACCTAACAGCTCGTGCACGCGATGGGTAATTTCTTCTGCATTTGGTCGTTCGCGTCGCGGCAGCACCGATAATCCAAAGGCAATGTTTTCCGCCACGGTCATGTGCTTGAACAAGGCATAGTGCTGAAAAACAAAACCGACATGACGTTTGCCTGCGGGAACATCGACGACATTTTCGCCATGAAACAAAATTTTGCCTGGCCCATCATCGGCGAATTCAAGTCCCGCAACAATGCGCAACAAGGTCGTTTTTCCCGAACCAGATGGCCCGAGTAAGGCGGTCAATGAACCGTTAGGCACTTCTAACGAAACGTCCTCCAATGCTTTGTAGGAACCAAAGGTTTTGCTGATGGAATGAATGGAAATGGACATAGAATAAAAAAGTGTTAGTGACCGTGACTGGATTGACCGGAAAAATGTTCGATAAGAGATTTGATTCCCAAGGTGAGGATCGCGAGCAAGGCCAGCAAGGTGGCGCAGGCAAACGCGGCACTGAATTGGTATTCGTTGTAGAGGACCTCGATGTGCAATGGTAACGTATTCGTCTCACCGCGAATGTGACCAGAGACGACCGAAACCGCACCGAATTCCCCCATCGCGCGGGCATTGCACAGCAGCACTCCGTAGAGCAAACCCCACTTGATGTTCGGCAACGTGACACGCCAAAAAATGCTCCAACCGCTCGCCCCCAAAGTCACCGCTGCTTCTTCTTGATCCGCACCTTGCGATTCCATGAGAGGAATCAACTCGCGCGCCACAAAGGGAAACGTGATGAATACCGTAGCAATGATGATCCCTGGCAAAGCGAAGATAATCTTGATGTCATGTCGTTGCAAAAAATCACCAAACCAGCCATGAGAGCTGAACAACAGAACCCACACCAAACCCGCGATCACAGGAGAAACTGCGAAGGGCAAATCGATCAATGACATCAAAAAGGCACGACCTTTGAAACGGAACTTTGTGACCAGCCATGCGGCTGCCACTCCGAACAAAGTATTCAGTGGCACCGACACCGCAGCAGCCAGCAATGTGAGCTTCACCGCAGATAATGCCGCCTCATCGCGCAGCGACGCGAAAAAGATTTCCCAGCCTTTGCGCAAGGCTTCGATGAATACTGCAGCAAGCGGCAAGAATAAAAATAGCGCGAGAACGCCAAAGGTAGCGGCAATCAATAGATAGCGCACCGGTTTGGATTCGTTCGTAACGTCTTGATAGGCCATAACAAAGGGTGATTATTTTTTGTGCCAGTCGAGCCAGCGCTGTAAAAGATTAATGAGGAAAAGCAGAGTGAATGAGACGATCAACATCGCCGATGCAATCACCGCTGCTGCGGGAACATTGTATTGCTCCAACTGCGAAACGATCAGAAGTGGCAAAATTTCCGTCTTCATCGGCAGGTTGCCAGAGATGAAAATCACCGAACCGTATTCCCCAATCGCACGAGCAAACGCAAGCGTGAAACCAGTGATCAAAGCGGGAACCATCATCGGAAAAATCACTCGCCAAAAGGTCACCCAACGCCCCGCGCCGAGAGTAGCAGCTGCTTCTTCGGTATCTTTGGTAAAATCCTCCAGCACCGGTTGCAGAGTGCGAACAACAAACGGAAACCCGATAAAAGTGAGAGCGATGTACACTCCTATCGAATTGTAAGCGGCCTTGATTCCCATCTTGGCTAAGGGTTCACCCAGCCAGCCATTCGGCGCATAAATCGCCGTCAAGGTAATGCCCGCGACAGCCGTAGGCAACGCAAAGGGTAAGTCGATCATCGCATCCAACAAGCGCCGCCCGGTGAAGCGATAGCGCACTAGCACCCATGTCACGAGCAGACCCAGCACCGTGCTCGTTGCAGCGGCGCAAGCACTGGCACCAAAGGTCAACTTCGCCGCCGCGAACACGCGCTCACTGGTCAACAAGTTCCACCACTCGCGCCATCCCAGTCCTGCGGCCTTGAGAAACAAAGCACTCAGGGGAATGAGAATGATCAAGCTCAGATACACCAAGCTAAAGCCTAATGATAATCCGAATCCGGGAATGACGCGACGTTTTGACATGATGGTGAAGTCAGAATGAAAGCGGAATTATTTCACACCGTAGAGTTGATCGAAGCTGCCGCCGTCATCGAAGTGGGTCTTTTGCGCCGTGGGCCAACCACCGAAATGCTGATCGACGGTCACAGGCTCGATGGCAGGCAATTTGCTCGCCACAGCAGCATTGCGCGGACGATAGAAATGCTTATCGGCAAGCTTTTGTGCTTCTTCCGTGTAGAGAAATTCCAGATACGCTTTGGCCACTTCTTGCGTGCCATGTTTCGCGGTGTTCGCTTCCACAACTGCCACTGGCGGCTCTGCAAGGATGCTCAGCGAAGGATAAACGATTTCCGTTTTGCCAGGGAATTCCTTCTCGATCAAATACGCTTCGTTTTCCCAAGAGAGAAACACATCACCGATTTCACGCTGTGCGAAAGTTGTCGTCGCAGCACGCGCGCCCGAATCCAAGACTGGCACGTTTTTCAACAACTTGCCGATGTATTCTTTGACCTTGGCCTGATCGCCCGCAAATTGTTTTTCTGCCCATGCCCAAGCAGCAAGGTAATTCCAACGCGCACCACCCGATGTTTTCGGATTTGGTGTGATCACTTGCACGCCCTCATTGACCAGATCGCCCCAGTCTTTGACGGCCTTCGGATTGCCCTTGCGGACCACGAACACGATCGTCGAGGTATAGGGGGAACTATTTTGCGGCAACTTCGTCGCCCAGTCTGCGGGGATCAATCCAGACTTGGCCACCGAATCGATGTCGCCTGCGAGAGCAAGAGTAACGACATCGGCTTCGAGACCATCGATCACCGAACGCGCCTGTTTGCCAGAGCCGCCGTGTGATTGTTTAATTTCGATGTCTTGCCCCGACTTTTCCTTCCACTGCTTGGCGAATGCGGCATTGACATCCACATAAAATTCGCGCGTGGGATCATAGGAAACATTGAGCAAGGTCACGCCATTTGCGGAACCTGTGCTCGTCGATTTGGATTTGCATGCCGACAAGCCAAGCCAGAGAGAGACGGCAATGCCAGCGATTGAGAGATAACGGAGTGTAGATTTGGTAGTAGTATGGTATTTCATGAATTCTGCTAGGCGTCCTTCTCCAGTGGTCTGGTGGATGTCAGCAGGTATGGTTGATTTGCCTCCTGTGGTTGCAGGTCGGCATACATGAGAAACGTGTTATTTTTTGCGAGTTTTGGTATCGCTGATCTGGGTCAATCCGGCAAGGAAGCCATCAGCAGGGTCCGCCTTGAGTTTGCTTCCTTTGTCAGGAGAGGCATCTTCTTCTGGTGTAGCAAACGGGGGCACTACGCCATCACGCCGCATCTTGCGCATGGTCACCTCGACAACTTGCGCCAGGGTGTAACGATCCAAAATGTTCGCGATCGCATTGCGCACATCGATCATCAACATGCGCAAGCCACAATGTTCTTCGTCAGGGCAACTGCATTTTTGGTAGGCAAACTCACTGGCACAACAGATCGGCGCAAGCCGGCCATCCATTTTGCGCACGATGTCGCCCACTTTGATGGAAGTCCCCTTCTCTGTCAGCGAGTATCCACCGAACTTGCCACGATGGGTCTCGACGAGACCTTCATCGCGCAATTCCTGCAGGATGCGCTCGACAAATTTCAATGGCAAGCGATTGGCCTCTGCCAATTCTGCTCCAGGCAAAGCACTACGTCCCATCTGAGCAGCAATGCCCAGATTGATCACAGCGCGCAACGCGTATTCAGCTTTTTTGGAAAGATGCATTTG
>CANHKJ010000039.1 GCA_947460915.1 Verrucomicrobiia bacterium | reverse complement strand
TCGGCTAAAGCTTTGTTTGTGAGAGAATTGATTGGCTGGAATGTCGAGGTGCGCGAGGTGCGCTTCATGCCGGAACTGGATGCCCCAGCGGAAAAACCGTATCCCTTTCTGTATGCCATTCGCATTTGGAATGACTCGGACGAAGTCGTAACATTGCGCGGGCGCAAGTGGGTTGTCCGCGAGGACGAAGGAGAGACCGTAGTGGTAGAAGGCGAGGGAGTGGTCGGTGAGATGCCCTTTTTCGAGAATGGCGATGAATTTACTTACAACAGCTATCACGTCGTGGCGGAATCAGCGACCGTGAACGGTGCGTATTTCGGCGAAACCGCCATGGGCGAGGCCGTTTTTACCAGAATTCCGCAATTTCGGCTGGAAGTTCCGTAAATGCGTGATGCTCGATTTGTAAAATCGCGGCATATTTTGCGAAAGCTGCACGCGTTTCTTGACCGATGCCACAAAGACGTCTATGGAAGGCGCGTCTTATGAAACCACCAATTACTGTTTCTGTTACGGGAGCCGCTGGCCAGATCGGCTACGCTTTGTTGTTTCGCATCGCATCCGGCTGGGTTTTTGGCCCAGATCAACCGGTGAATCTGCGCTTGATCGAGATTGAGCCCGCTCTGCCTGCGCTGGAAGGCGTGGTCATGGAGTTGGACGATTGCGCGTTTCCTCTGCTCAATGAAGTGGTGCCTACCGCGGATCTGAACGAAGGTTTCCGCAACACCAACTGGGCCCTGCTCGTTGGTTCCGTTCCTCGCAAAGCGGGGATGGAGCGTGGCGACTTGCTCGGCATCAATGGCAAAATTTTCACCGGCCAAGGCAAAGCGATTGCTCGCAATGCAGCCAAAGACGTGCGCGTTCTCGTCGTCGGCAATCCTTGCAACACCAATGCTCTCATCGCCATGAACAATGCCGATGGCGTTCCTAATGATCGTTTCTTCGCGATGACTCGTCTCGACGAAAACCGCGCCAAGAGCCAGCTTGCGAAGAAAGCCTCCGTGCATCAGTCCAAGGTCACCAACATGTGCATCTGGGGCAATCACTCCGCTACGCAGTATCCTGACTTCACCAACGCAAAAATCAACGGTCGCCCTGTGACCGAAGTGATTTCCCACGTCGAGTGGCTCAAGGGTGAATTCATTTCCACCGTGCAACAACGTGGTGCCGCGATCATCAAAGCTCGTGGTGCTTCTTCCGCCGCTTCTGCTGCGAATGCCGCGCTCGATACCGTAAAGAGCCTAATCACACCGACGCCTGCAGGTGACTGGCACAGCGTCGCTGTGTGCTCCGATGGTTCCTACGGCATCGAAAAAGGTCTCATGGCCTCCATGCCGATCCGCACGATCGAGAATGGCAAATGGGAAGTCGTGCAAGGCGTCCCCGTCGATGCCTTCAGCCAAGAGAAGATCGACCTCAGCATCAACGAGCTCAAAGAAGAGCGCGATGCCGTGAAAGACCTGCTCAAGTAAGCACATCCTTAATCAACTAAAGCCGCTGCGCCATCGTGCTCAGCGGCTTTTGTTATGATGGAGAAGGGATTTTCAATCCCTTTCGATCCGCCGTAATGAAGTCAGTTACTTTGCTGCTGACCTTTGACCTTAAGACTAAATGTTTCAACTCCCGCGATTGACGAGATTTTTGGGGTTGTTGGTTTCATAAAGGGACCATAAAAAGGGACCATAAAAAGGGACTATAAAAAAGGACTATAAAACACATAAAAAGGGACAGACCCTTTTTAGAATTCTTTTGTAATCTTGGTTGAATCCCATACAATGTGAGGAATGAGACGGGCGCGGTGGTTGGCTCCATGGAAGAATTCGCGGGTGAAACCGGTGATTTATCACTGTGTCTCTCGGGTTGTGGAGCGGAGATTTGCTTTTGGTGACGTAGAACGAGAGCAGTTTCGGATTTTTATGCGGATGTATGAGAACTTTACTTCCTGTCGGGTTCTCTCTTACTGCATGATGTCGAACCATATTCACATTCTGCTGGAGGTGCCACCGATGCCAGAGGAGGGATTAAGCGATGAAGAGCTTTTGAAACGTCTTCGAGCGATTTACAGCGAGGCGGTCGTTGCGGATGTGGAGAAGGAGCTGAAAGAAGCGAGGGCAACGGAACTTTCTGCTCATGCGGCGGAAATTCATTCTCGTTACACGTATCGTATGCATAACTTGAGTGAGTTCATGAAAACGGTCATGCAGCGGATGACACAGTGGTTCAATCGGAAACACAATCGCACTGGCACGTTGTGGGAATCGCGCTTTACGAGTGTTATCGTCGAAAGTGGTATCGTGGCACGGACGATGGCGGCTTACATTGACTTGAATCCGGTACGTGCCGGAATGGTAACTGATCCTGCGGAGTATCGGTGGAGTAGCTACGGGGAAGCGGTGGGCGGAGGCAATAAGGGCAACGGGAAAAAGGCTCGGGAAGGACTTGTTAGGGCATGCATGAGCCATAAAGGCGCTGGATTTGAAGCGGAAAAGTGGAAGGAAGTTGCGCGGGTCTATCGGAAATTGTTAGGCATAGCGCTGGAGAGGAAGGCTGGTAGGTCAGGGGACATGGTCGCGGCTCAAAAGGGCAAGCGACTGGCTACTGTCACGGAAAAATCGTTGCAACCAGGAGCTAAGCCAGATCCGAACATGGCAAAGCAAGAAGACAAAGAGACGGTGCTGCGCGATCTAGAAATGGCCGCGATGTTGCGGCATCGGGTGCGATATTTCACGGCTGGTGCTGTGATTGGCAGTAAGATGTTTGTGAATGAAGCCTTCGCGCATGCACGTGAGCGTTTTGGGGGGAAGCGAAAAGATGGAGCATGCAAGTTGCGAGGGTTGGCGTCAGTAGCGGCGGAACATCTATGGAGTGCCAGAGATTTGCGGGTGGGTGTTTAGAATTGCTGCTCATTTCTCTATTACCGAGCTAAGCTGAATTTTGATCTCCCTATCGCTGGAAATGATATCGCTATGATGCTGGTAGTCTCATCCGCCCAGAAATCACAATAATCCGATTTTTCTTGAAAGAAATGCACCTCGTTGAGTTTACTGTCTTACGCCCATGATCAAGAAATTCGCTCTTAGCTCGCTCGTCGTTCTCTCCACTTCTGCTCAGGCAGCTCAGTGGTATGAAGAAATGCAATTTGGCCCTGCGTGGTCGAATACTTTTGAAGATACTTTTCAAGGCCAAAAACGCACGGGTGCACTGAAAGGCATCTTGGTCGATCTTGGTGAACGCAAGCATCATGCATTGTTCGATACGGAAACCTTGCGCTGGTCCTCGGCGTATGAAGGTTTTGTGCAATGGGGCGCTACTCCATGGACTGGAGCTCATGGTCAATTGATCTCATTGAAAAACGAGAAGGCAGTATTTTCTACTGCGAGCGTCAGCGGTTATGCCGATGCCAAGGGCTCCTTTGAAGATGCTCGACCGCTCAAAGGTTTTGGCAATCTCCCCGCGGACCATGGTCGTTATCTTGGTTACTACAAAAATGGACAACTGATTGTAGTCGAATCAGAAGTGCTCGGCGCGCGCATTTTAGAAGCTGTCACGCAGAGTGATGGCTCGATCGTGCGCCACTGGCAGATCGGCCCTCGCAAGCAGGATCTCTTGGTGCTTTTGGCTGATGAGGCGGGTGCTGTGACGGCAGGGACTGATGGTGCATCTGCCGAGAGTGCTGATGGCCTGAAAGTGGCGCTGGCGACGGATGGGAAAGGCCTGGCTTTGCAAACGGCTACCGATGCCAAAGGTCGCTTGTTGCTGAAAATCCCTGCGGGTGATTCGGCACTGCGTGTGCAAGTTGCTTTCGCACGTGGCTCGGCAGCCAAGACAGCTGGTCTTGTGGATCTGAAAGCTCTCACCAAAGGCGGGAAACCGCAGTATGAGGAAACGTTGACGAGCGCGGGCACAACGGGCACTCCTGAAGAAGGTTCATCGTGGGCGGTTGATCAAATTAGTCTTCCGGCGAACAATCCGTGGAAGTCGAACTTACGCTTTGGCGGCTTTGATTTTCTGGATGAAAACACGGCGGTGCTCTCGACTTGGAACGGTGATGTCTGGACCGTGAGTGGATTCCAGAAAGATATCAAGCAACTTACTTGGAAGCGCATCGCCTCGGGCTTGTTTGAGACTCTCGGACTGAAATGCGTCGATGGCAAAATCTACGTGCATGGTCGCGATGGAATCACGCAATTAATCGATCACAATGGCGACGGCGAGATTGACCAATTCGCGGCCTTCAATCGCGATGTGATGATTACCAAAAACTTCCACGAATTCGCCTTCGATCTGCAAACCGATAAGGCGGGGAATTTCTATTTCTGCAAAGCTTCGCCAGTTCGTGGTGGTGGTCGTGGATTTGACCAAATCATTCCAAGTCACGGAACGATTGCCAAAATTTCGCCTGATGGCAGAAAATACGAAGTCGTCGCAACTGGACTGCGCGCACCAGGCGGACTGGGCGTAGGGCCAAATGGAGAAATCACCACGGGCGAAAACGAGGGCACCTGGCAGCCTTGCTGCAAGATCAACTTCTTCACACCAGCTCAAGCGCCCGTATTTCTTGGCACGGAACCGAGTCGTCATGAGTTAGGAAAAGATCTTACCTTCCACGAGCCGCTTTGCTATCTGCCGATGGATGTGGACAACAGTGGTGGATCACAAGTCTGGGTGCCAGATGGTGTCGATTTCGGTCTCAAATCCGGCGAGCTGATTCACTTGTCCTACGGTCAATCCACTCTCTACCGCGTGTTGCCAAGCGCTGCGGGAGATGTTATACAAGGGGGCGTCACGAAGATTCCTGCCAAGCTGCAATCTTCGGCGATGCGCGCACGTTTCCACAAAGATGGCTCGTTGTTCGTTCTCGGCTTCCGCGGTTGGCAAACCAATGCGCCTACCGAATGTGCATTTCAACGTGTGCGTTACGTGAAAGATGCTCCGATTTTGATCCCCCAAAGTCAGCAGATTACCGCGAAAGGGGTGACCTTGCAGTTTGCCGTGGAGCTTGATGAAGAACTCGCTACGGATGTGACCAGCTACGCCGTGGAGCGATGGAAATACATCCGTTGTGAGCAGTATGGCTCTGGTGAATTTTCCGTTGATAAACCCGATGCCCAAGCTGAGGAAAATGCATTGAAATCCGAGAGCAAAAACCATCGCGTGCATGACAAAGTGGAAGTTCTTTCCGCTAAGCTTACCAAAGATGGCAAAGGCGTGGAGATTGAGATCAAGGACATGAAGCCCACCATGCAATTGAAGGTCAGCTATGACTTGGAATCGACCGATGGCGATGTGCTGATCGGAAGCACGGTCAGCACCGTGAAGAAGCTGTGAGTTTTTCTCCTGCGTAAAATTTTTTGGATGGCGGTGGGTGATGAACCTACCGCCATTTTTTATGAGCTTGGTGGCAAGATTTCACCGCTACGGAGTTACTTGGCCTCTTGATGAAGCGAGATCGGCTAGGGCGGCGTCACCTTGGTGGATGGTGAATGGAGTAACGTTGCAGGCAGCAACAAGTGTGAATCCGCAGGCGAGTGCTTGGTCGATGAGGTTTTCGGCAGGAATGCAGACGCGGCCTGCTTTGGCAATTAGCTCGAATGAAATGGGTGAATAGCCGTGATAGGTTCGGTAGATCACCTCGGTGCAAGCGAGGCGATCGGTGGTGCGGAAGTCGAAGAGAAAGTCGTATTTTTTCCCTTCGTGCGAAAGACTTCGCGCCAGAGCATCACGCAGGGAGTCGGCATTGAGTGGAGGACGCAGCAGCAGGCACGCATCGACGTGAAGAGTTTCCTCGGCAGGGCGAAAGCGCACACCGTCTTTTTTTGCTTCGAGAAAGCGAATGTGCTCCTTGTAGCGTGGCTTGATGGGTGCGGGGATTTTTCCTATCACTTGTTCTAATTCGTGGTGGTCACCCAAGTGCAGTGCAGCATGGGGCCAGAAGCCTGGGAGAAAGAGATTTGACATGGCATCATCGTGGCGCGTGACAAATACATCACCGGGGCGAGCGAGTGCGAGTAGTTCTTCGCGTTGCTGTGTTGAGATGCGTTTCGGCGCGCCGGATGGCTTGACACCTGGTTGGCGAAGTTCCGCAATGGCGGAGCCTGACCAGCGAAAGAGATGAAACATCACGCGGCGGTAGCCTGAGCGGTGTGAGCTTAAAAACGAGAGCCATCGATAGAACATGCGGCGACGCCATATTTTTTGCTGTTGCCATGATCGTTGCTGTTCTTCTTCTTGAAGAATATGGATCAAGGGCGCGATGATTGGATCTTCTTTCATCGACAAAATTGCCTCTCGGTGTTGTTGGAAAAATTCGATTGCGAATTGAAATTGCTGCCGTCTTCTGCGATCGGTGGCGGCTTTGTGTAAGTTGGAAAAAGTGGATCTTGGCAGGCCAAAGCGCGGCTCGGGTTCATCGAGTTTTTTCCAAATGACGGGACGTTTTTTTGCTAGCTCGATGATGAATGATGAACCGCGTACCATTAGGCATGCGGCGGTGAAAGCGGCGGTGAAGGCTGGGAGATGTTCTGACCATTTTACATGAGCATGGCGCAGAGTGGATTCGATCTGCTCTAAGGTGATGAGCAACGCGGTGCGAGATGATAGATATTGGCTGTAGCGAGTGCGAACCATTTCATCTTCATCTGGCGTGAACCAGCCACGTTGCTGCGCACGCTCTACGATCGCGAGTTCAGCCTCGAGATCATCGCGCAAAGGAATTCCTTGCGCCGCAGACTCGATGCTGCGGACGGCGTTGATCAAGCGTGGATCATGTTTATTCACTGATGCGCAAATTGTGACAAAATCGTTAAGCGGATTCAAGTAAGAAGAAACTTACGCTTGATGAGTGTTATAGAATTTTCTAACAGATATTGCAAGCTCGTGCAATAAGGTGCTCAGCAAGAGTGTTCGCTAGCTAGATTTTTTCTACGTTTGTCAAGATAATCTCGCTTTACTATGATAAAAAAAAATCACAATAATGTCGAATTTATCTTGCAAACATAGGGGGTTTTTCGGCAAAACATTTCCCGCCATGAATAAAGCCGAACTTATTGAAGCCGTACAAAAAGCCATGGGCAAAGAAGCGACCAAACGTGCCGCTGAAGATGCCGTAAACACCGTTCTCGATGCTATCGCGACTGGAATCAAGAAAACCAAAAAAGTGCAACTTATCGGTTTTGGAACATTCACCGTTAAGAAGCGCGCTGCCCGTATGGGACGCAATCCGAAGACTGGTGAGTCGATGAAAATCGCAGCCTCCAAGTCCGTTGGTTTCAAAGCTTCCAGCAGCCTCAAAGGCGGTCTGTAATCTGAACCACTGTTGAATAATCAGCAGAGCAGCCTTGGGCAATCCAAGGCTGTTTTTTTGTGCCTATGTGGGGCGATGATCGTAGCGCATTACGAAAAGTGTCGCATCTGCCGCAAGCTAAGGGATTGGCAAATCCACATGTATGGGCTTACTCAGGCTGATGATCGTAGCCGACGCGGAACCCGAGGTCATTGCGTTTGGTGTCACGGTTGTTAGTCCACTCGCGTGCGAAGGCTCCGTTGGCTGTTTTCTCGAAGGAGGCTCCGATGATTACATATTGACCTGCTCCCAGGGGGTTTGATGGATTTTTGGCTTGCTTGCGGGTCCATTCGCTGACTCCACCAGCCATGCCGAAAAATCCCGCGCCATTTTGATCGAGTGTCTGCACTTCATTCCATGCGCCGGGCTTCAGAGCAGTGGGTTGAGGTGTCTTGTAGTTCATGGCGGCAAACCATTCTTCTTGCGTCGGCAAGCGTGCCCGCTTCCATTCACAATAGGCATGCGCATCCCACCAGTCGATCTGAAACATCGGGACTTGCAGCGTTAGCTTTCGATCTTGCCACACTTGTCCTTGCTCAGCAGCGGCGATGATTTCATACCAGTCCTCGGGCTCATGGGAGACTTTTCCGGGAGGTTGTGACTCGTGGTCAAAGGATTTGCGTTGTTCGCGCTCCATGGTATCGAGCGCTTGGATGAACTCGCGGTATTCACCGATGGTGACTTCATGGGCGCTAAGCCAAAATTTCCTAACAAATCCCTGGCCGCCATCGGGCGTGGCGTATTTGCCCTCAGGGATAAGAATTGGAGCGCGCAGCGGCTCAGGGGTTACGATGCTTGGCGTGTCATTTTGTTGCTTGAGCACTAGAACAACGAGTGCGATACAGAGGACTGCTGCTGTGCCGATGATCCACGGAAATGCGCTGTTTTTCTTTATAGGCGAAACAGATTTCCCAGTGGTGACTTGCAGGGGAACAATAGGGGTCGCAAGTTGTTGTTCAATTTGATCTGCGTAGTGACGAATGTCCTTCCATTGAAGAATGTGCTCTGGGTCTGCGCCAGTCATCCAATGCATGAGCATTTGCAGTCGCGTTTGTCCGGTGGCACCTGGTTCTACGATTGTAGGCAATTGTTGACCAAGTGTCTCGATGTCATAGCGTGAGGCATTTTCGCTGCGGTTGCCAGCTTTGGCGAGGTTTGATAAACGCAGGACGTTGTGCTCGTTGAGGTAGATGTGGTTGGTGCTGAGAAGCGATGTTGCGGTGCCTCTTTCTTCGAGGTGCATGCTGGCCTCGGCGATGCGCTTGATAATGTGTGCTACTTGAGCAGGTTTGAGGACGACGCCGTTGGCCATGAAGTGGGCGAGATTATCACCGGGCAGCCATTCGCGTGTGAAAAAACACGTATCTTCGTCATTGATCGCTTCGTAAACGGAGGCGATGAGTGGGTGATCGACGCTGGCTTTGGCTCGGACAGCGGCTAGAAATTCCTCGCGATCACTTCTTTGCGTATTGCGCAGTTGCTCGAGTACGACGTTGCGGCGCACAGACACCTGTTCCGCCAGCCAAATGCAAGTTTGGGGGTTTTCGCCTAGCAGTTTTGTCAGGATGTAATCGCTGGGTGGTAAAAAAGACATGATTCGCTGAGGCAAACCATGCCTGAAACCTGTTAATCCTAAAAGCGTAAAATGCGTTTTTGCGCGGATTGTTTAGAGTTGATGGTGGGCGCCGCCGAGAATGCTGCGGGCATCGAAGCCATTATTGGCGAGAATGCGGGCGGCGAAGTAGCTAGTTTTTCCCATTTGGCAAATGGTGAAAACTGGTTTACTACGATCGATTTCACTGAGGCGGCCACGGAGTTCGAGCAAAGGAATATTTTTTGCACCGGGTACGGGTTGGCGAGCTGCGGTGGCTGCGGGGCGCACATCGATGATTTGCTCGCCGGCATCAGCAAGTGTATCGACGGGCAAGAGCATGCCGTCGCGCATATTGGTTGCGGCGAATCCAGCGATGTTGACGACGTCCTTGGCGCTGCCGAAGGGAGGAGCGTAGGCGAGCTCAAGGTGTACAAGATCTTCGATGGTGAGATTGCCTCGCAGTGCGGTAGCGATGATATCGAGGCGCTTGTCGATGCCATCTTTGCCTACGGCTTGCGCTCCGAGGAGGCGGCCACTTTCGGGAGACCATAAAATTTTCAATGTAACGGTTTCTGAGCCGGGGTAGTAGCTGGCGTGTGAGGCCGCATTGACGGTGACAGTTTGGTAGGGAATACCCGCGAGCTTGAGGCGTTTCTCGGTCCAGCCTGTGAGGCCGGCGGAGTGAGCAAATACACGGACGATGGCGGTGCCGAGGCTGCCGGGGTAGCGCTGGGCTTTTTCACCGAGAAAGATGTGATCGGCGGCGGTGCGACCTTGGCGGTTCGCTGGGCCGCCGAGTGGAATGGCGGCGCGTGTGTGCAGGATGGGGTCCTCGGTTTCGCAAACATCACCCACGGCGTAGATCGCGGGGTCACTGGTTTGTTGCCAAGGATTGACGATGATGTTTCCCCGTGAATTCAGCTCCAGGCCTGCGTCTTTGGCGAGACCGCTCTCTGGTTGTACACCGATGGATAGAATGATCAGATCCGCTTCTAACATGATGCCGGAGGAAAGAGTGCTGGCGATTTTGTCGCCGGAATCTGCAAACGACGCAATGCCATCGCCGAGGATGAGGGGGATGCCGTGATCGCGCAGAGATTTTTCGAGAGGTCGCACCATTTCTCTGTCCATTTGTGGGAGGACTTGTGGGTTGCGCTCGATGATCGTGACCTTTTTGCCGATGTGGTGGAGTTGTTCCGCCATTTCGAGACCGATGAATCCACCACCGATGACGAGGATGTCTTCCGCTGTCTCTGCTGCTGCTTTGATGCGATCAGTATCTTGCAAATTACGCAGCGTCATGATGCGTGGATCATGGATGCCGGACATGGGAGGAATCAGTGGCCGCGCACCTGGTGCGAGAATGAGTTGATCGTAGGAGATTTCCTGCGTTTCTCCGGTGACTACGTGGCGGACAGCGACGGTTTTGTTGGCCCGATCGATGGCAGTGGCTTCGGTGAGTGTTCGCACGTCGAGCCGCAGCAGGGCGCGCAGGCTTTGGGGTGTTTGCACCGCGAGTTCGCCGCGATCGGGGATTTCACCGCCGATGTGGTAGGGGAGGCCACAGTTGGCAAATGAGACATCGGGGCCGCGCTCAAGGAGGATGATTTCTGCGGTTTCGCTATGACGACGAGCGCGAGCCGCGGCGGAGGCACCGCCTGCGACGCCACCGATGATGACTATGGTATGGGATGGGGATGTGTTCATGATATTGGAAAATGCTTGGATTTTATGATGTTATTTCAGCGAGCAGTGGGCGTTGGAGTTTTGCGGAGAAGCGGATGATTTGGCAGGTGAAGCAGGCTTGAGAGTCATCGAGAATGTTTCGCAAAACATCTGAATGCGGTCTTTGCAAAGAGAATAGTGGATGGTGTTTCCTTTGGGGTTTTCCTCCAGCAGACCAGCTTCTGAGAGCGCTGCGATGTGTCGCGATACGGAAGGCTGTGAGAGCGGGATCTGCGCTACGATGTCCATGCATGGACTGGGGCCGTGGACTTGCAAAAAGGTGAGAATCTGAATTCTAGCAGGATGCGCTAGTGCCTTGGCGAAATCGGCTAAAGCAACAATCGTTTCAGGAAATGGTTCAGTTTTCGCGCGCGGCATATTTGATATTTGAAATATCGGATATTCTTTGTCAAGAGAAAATCGATGAAATGCAGGATCGTTTTTTTATTTCTCTGACGATTAGGGCAACGCGCAGGAGGGGGGGATTAAGATTCACCATTTGAGCAAAAAGCGAGAGTTTTGAGAAATCGGGGATTGCCAGAAGGCATGGGGATTGCTACCTATGGGAGGAAAATTAGCCGATATAAAATAGCTTGATCCCGAGAGATAGGAGATTTTCAGGAAAAATGAATGAATAAATTCTTGCACAGAGCGTCATATATATTGCTGGGACCACAGATTGTTGATCCGCCTGCTCACGGAAGTGCTGGGGATGAGCCAGAGGGGCCTGAGGACTTTGTCCTTGTCAGTCGCGCGCAAGCGGGTGACATGCGAGCCTATGACAGCGTGGTGTTGCGCCACCGCAATCGAATTTTTGCCATGATCCGCAATATGACTCACAATGATGCCGACGCCTGGGACCTTTCTCAGGAGGTCTTCATCAAGGCGTGGAATGCACTTGCGAACTTTGAAGCGAAGGCGAAATTTTCTACTTGGTTGTATCGAATTGCGCACAATGTGGTGTATGATTGGAATCGCCGCCGTAAGCATGATGCTGCGGGAGAATTGAATGATGAAATTTTAGAAAATGATCGGATCGATCCCTCGGCGATTGCGATTCCGCATGTCGGGGAAAGTCCAGATGATCACATGGCGCTCGGCGAGTTGCGGAAAAAGATCGACATGGCATTGGCTAAAATTTCCCCCGAACACCGAGAGATTGTGATTCTCAAGGATGTGCAGGGGCTTTCCTACAAAGAAATTGCGGATATTTTAGGCTGCACCATGGGTACGGTGATGAGTCGTTTGTTTTATGCCCGTCAGAGATTGCAAACCCTTTTGAAAGATGAATATGAATCCCGATAAACAGAGCTTGTTGTTATGGCTGGATGATGAACTCGATGCTGCAGATCAAGCGAGTATAGATGCGTGGGCCTCTGGTCAACCTGAGTGGTTGGCGAAGCGTGACTCGGCACGCGCATGGAAGCAATCGCTGCGTGCTTCTGTGCCCGCAGCCACCGAGCCGCCGTATCCTGACTTTTTCCAGGCTAAATTGGAGCGAGCACTGCGCGAGCAATCGCCTGCTCCTCTACCTCTTGACGAGTCGCCGCCCTCTGCCACTTGGTGGAAAAAAGCGTGGATGCCTGCCACTGTGGCCGCCGCCCTCGTTGCTGGATTTTTTGCTTCTGAAATGCGGCAGGAAACCAAGCCCGTGCAATCGCTGGTGATTTACACTCCGGAAGAGGGTGTGAAGGCCGAGTTCTTTGAAAGCAGTCCAGCGGAAGGCACCGTAATTGTGTTGAATGGCGTCGCAGCCATCCCTGACGACTTTGAGGTTCCTGATACGGCGTCACTTGACCCGTCGAGTCATGGCGTCGCGGGCGATGGCTCTACTGCTCCTACGGCCTCCGTATTGACCCCATAAGGATCCAATTATGCAGCGATTTCTCTACTTTTTTCTCAGTGTTATTTTTCTGGTTTTCCCTGCCTGGGCGGACCGGGGAAGGGACGTGATTGGGCATGTGACAGTCTCGGTTATACATGCCAGCAATGAAGAGGAGGTGGATAACATGAAGCAATTTAAGTCTGTAAATGAGGAAACGCGGGCTCGATTGATCAAGGACCCGCGGCTCAAGTTTACCCATTATCGTCAACTCGGATCTGACACCAAGCCGCTTTATCGCAGCTATGAGAACTGGGCACAACCGTTGCCGCCATCGGACGAAATTTTGCTTCGCTTTGAGGCCCAAGCACGCCCGTCCAAGGACGTCACGCGTCTCGATCTGGAGTTGTGGTTGAGTCGAAAAAAAATCCTCAAATCAGGAGCCGCCCTTTCAGAGAATACTCCAATGTTTGTGCTCGGTCCTGAATGGCGGCAAGGACGGATGATTTTGATTATTACGCTTGCCCCCTTAGCTAGTCCTGTGCGATATTACGAAAAATGAAAACGTTCATTGCCCTCCTGACACTTCTGCCGCTTTTTGCGCAGGCTCAGCTTACTTTTGATGCTCTTCAAAAGGAGCTACATGCGCCCCCTGATGCGAACACCATTTCCTGTGATTTCGCTTTTGAAAACCGCTCTGGAAAAGATGTCGAAATCACACGTTATGAGCCAACATGCTCCTGTATGTCCGTGCAGATCAATAACAATGGTAAGCTCAAGTATGCTCCTGGTGAAAAGGGCATCATCCGAGCCAACTTCGACATGCAAAGCTACTCTGGTAAGGTCGATAAATTAGTCAATGTTTGGCTCAAAGGAGATCCCGAAGACAAGCCCTCTCTCAACTTGCTAGTAATCGTAAACATACCTGTGCTAGTGGAGATTTCTCCGAAAACACTAGAGTGGTCCTCTAGCGAATCCATGTTGCCTAAAACGATTAAGATTAAGATGAATCACAGTAAACCGATCAAGGTGACTAGTGCTGCTATTAGTAATCCCATTTTTACCGTTGAACTCAAAACGATCAATGAGGGCAAGGAGTATGATTTGGTTGTCACGCCAGTTGGCAAGTCTGACAACAAGGTCGGTATCGGGACGATTTCGATCGAGACTGATTGTGATATTGCCAAGCAACGCCGGCAAATGGCTTTCGCGATTGTGCGTAACACGCCTGTCAGCCAAGCTGTGACGAGCGGTGCTCAATTAGGTCCTGCTCCCGTGGCTCCCGCTGGTTCTGTGAAGTGAGTTTGCGAGTGGAAGTTGCATGAAAGCGCTTGGACAAGTTACTCTGTTATGCGTCCTCACTAGTGTCGCGGGACTCGCCACATGGAAATTCAAGGGCGCGCCAGATCGCACGGTGCCATGTGAAATTTCTCAGCTCAAAGAGGGGGAGATTTGCCTATCAACTGTGATCGCTGAGTGGCAAAACAATGTCTTATGGGTCGATTCTCGCTTGCGCAGTGATTGGGAAAAAGATGGCTTACCCGGTTCTTTGTTGATCACTACAGCAAATGGTGAGAACTTTGACCAACTACTTGAGCAAGCGGTCCCGAGCCTAGTAGAAGGTAAAAATGTAGTCGTCTATTGTAGTGACGTCGGTTGCGGCACAAGCCTAGAAATAGCGAAACGCATTCGCGAATTTGGACTAGCACCTGAGGTTAAAGCGCTTCATGGCGGATGGAAAGCATTGCAACAAGCTGGTTTGATTCCGCCAAAGTCGTAAGAGAGTTTCATTAATGACTCCGCTAATTAGCTTGCCACGGTAGTGGTGCAAATCACTAATAAAAACTCTTAGGAAATGCTCTGTTTTGTCTCGTGTGCTTGGTTCTCCTGAGGATTTCTAAAACAGCATTTACTCGACGCTAAGAAAACACCCCAAAGCCTGTTTTTTTGCCAGCAGGAGTTCGATGATTGACAGTGGATGATTTCTCTGCATCGTAGCGCTGCTCAAACAAACGTTATGAAACAAACGATACTACCCTTTACCTTATTGGGTCTCGCGCTGATGACTATCTCGCCCGTGACTGCAGAAGAGAAAAAAGCTATGTTTACGATGACAACTGATACGCCGGCCGATGTGAAAGCCGTGCCCGCTGATGCCGAAAAAACCGCTTCAGGCCTTGCTTCTAAGGTCATGAAAGCAGGAACCGGAAAAGAAAAACCTACCGCAGCAGATACCGTCGAGGTGCATTATGCCGGATGGACGCTGGATGGGAAATTGTTTGATAGTTCGCTTAATCGCGGACAGTCGATCAGCTTTCCTCTCAACGGTGTGATCAAAGGCTGGACCGAAGGAGTGCAGCTAATGACGGAAGGAGAGATCCGCCGCTTCTGGATCCCAGCTGATTTGGCTTATGGTGAAAACCCTGGTGGTGGTCGTCCGGGCGGAATGTTGGTCTTTGATGTGGAATTGCTCTCGATCAAATCGGCTCCCAAAGCTCCCGCAGATGTCAAAGCAGCTCCGGAAGATGCCGAGAAAACAGCTTCGGGCTTGGCCTCGAAGGTCCTTGAGAAAGGCAAAGGCACCACTCATCCGGCGCCTACGGACAATGTCAGTGTGCACTATTCGGGATGGACCACGGATGGGAAATTGTTCGATAGCTCCGTTACTCGCGGCACTCCTGCGACATTCCCACTTAACCGCGTGATCCCTGGCTGGACCGAGGGTGTACAACTCATGGTCGAGGGAGAAAAGCGCCGTTTTTGGATACCAGCGAAGCTGGCCTACGGTGACAATCCACCTCCGGGTGCACCTGCGGGACTCTTGGTCTTCGACGTCGAATTGTTGAAGATCGTGAAATGACTTGATCAGCAAACGAAATTAGAAAAAACCCAGTGCGGCATGTGCGGCACTGGGTTTTTTTGAACAATCGTTCGAGGGCTGAATGGCTTACTCGGGAGCATCGGTTGGCTAGCTCGGCGGAGCATTGATGGGTTGGGGCAGGGGGCTTAGATTGTTTGCCAAAAATAAATACCGAAATGCGAAAATGAAAATTGTACAAACGTTTGAATTGCTTCAACATGAGGCATCTAACGTCCGCGCATTACTCCTGATCTTGATTCCTGCACACTCCCTTAGTTTGTCGTAGCCAAGTATGAGTGCGCTAATGAGAAGGCTCGCAAGCGCCTTGATGCCACCGACTTAAAATTGTTCTTGTGCTCGACAACGCCAGCTGGCACGAGGCAAAAAGTTTGCATTGTGCATCACATCAAACCATTTTTACTTGTCGGCCTATCGCCCCGATTTCAATCCGATCGAGAGGCTTTGGCAACACATCAAAAGCCATCGCCTAGCGAGCTATATCACGAACAAAGGATGTGAGTTGGAGCAAAAGCTCTTCGATAGACTACAATCACTCTTGCGAACTCCCGACAACGTCCAATCCATCTGCGCTAATCGAATCGATCCTTTAACGGAAGGTGATTTTGGCAAACAGTCTAGTCAGTTGGGCTTCATTCCCAAGAGCGAACGCGATACTGGCTTTACGCGCAAACGCACGACTATAACATAAAACGACGCTAACTAAATCCGCCTGCAATCTTGATTAATCCCGAAATCCGAAGTTGAATCGATGTTGAATTAAGCAGCGCAGTGGTTTTTGCCAGTTTTGCCGCCTGTTTGTTCATTTTCGGGTGGCTCTGGTGGCAATTTCGGCGAAGTTGCTCTAGGCCATTGTAAAATGTTGTCTAGCAAGGGTTTGTGCTTATCGAGCCCCCCCCAACTTTCGGCAATGTAGAGCACTGGCGTGCGACTGCGTGCCCCCAATACCGCTCCGCCGATGAATACC
>CANHKJ010000038.1 GCA_947460915.1 Verrucomicrobiia bacterium | reverse complement strand
TTTTGAAAAATCGTGCCGAGAGCTTGCTCGTAGCCGATTTTTTCGCAGATGCGAAATTGCCCCGTGGGTGTGCGATAGCTGCCATTCTTGAATCCCACACCTTTTTCTCCAGAGGAAATGGGATACTCGCGAATCACCTCATCGCCATCGGACAAGGTGAGCAACTGGTCATCGATCGAGATATGGATTTGCATATAGCAATCATGGTTTAGCCTAACACATCATCCATGGCATCGATCAGCTCCTGCATGGTCTCGGTGGTTTCGTTACCCATGTTGGAGATGCGGAAAGTGATGCCTTTGATCTTGCCGTAGCCGCCGTTGATCATGAAGTTGTGCTTGTTCTTGAGCGTCTTGATGAAGTTCGATTGATCGAAGCCTTCGGGCGTGTGGAAGCAGCTCAGGGAAACGGAGCGGAATCCTTCGGGCGCGAAGTGTTGGAATTTGTGGCGAGCGGCCCAGTCGTGAATCATTTTGTTGTTGCTCAGGTGACGAGCAAAACGGTTTTCCATGCCCTCGGCCGCGATGGTTTCGAGGATGTATTGGAGTCCGAAAATCAAGGAAATGGCTGGCGTTGACGGTGTATTGTTCGCGAGGGCGTTTTTCTCGAACTCGACGAAGTCAAAGTAGTAGCCGCGGTCTTTGGTGGACTTGGCGCGCTCAAGGGCCGCTTCGGAAATGGCAAACACGGCAAGGCCAGGAGGCAGGGCCATGGCTTTTTGCACACCGGCGAGCAGGACATCGATGCCGAGTTCATCCATCGCCATCGGCACAGCAGAGAACGAGGAAACGGTGTCAACGATGAGCAACACATCGGGGAACGATTTCACCACTTCGGCAATGCGCTTGAGGTCGCTCATGACGCCAGTGGAGGTTTCGTTGTGAATGAAAGTAACTGTGTCGAATCCACCTTCGGCCAGTTTGGTGCGCAGTTGACCTGGATCGATCGCTTGGCCCCATTCAAATTGCAGCTTTTCGACTTCTTTGCCGCATTTTTTCGCGACATCGAACCATTTGTCGGAAAAAGCTCCGTTGCAGAGCGTGAGAACTTTTTTCTGGGTAAGATTGCGCAAGGCAGCTTCCATGACGCCCCAAGCGGAAGATGTGGAGAGATACACGGGGCGTTTGGTGCCAGCAAGTTGTTGCAAACCGGGCTGTGTGGAAGCGTAGAGAGCCTCGAACTCAGAGCCGCGATGGCCAATCATGGTGCGGGACATGGCCGCATAAGTAGCGGGTGAAACATCAATAGGACCTGGGATGAATAATTTAGGAGTAGCCATGGTAGTGCGGACCTAGTATGCGCGTGCCAAGCCCACTTGTCAAAGCGGGAAGCTGGCATAATGAGAAAAAGTGACTGAGTTTGTAAAGTTTCTGCATCACAATTCCGATTGAACGATTGATTCTGATCACGGCTTCGGTGCGCCTCGCTTCAATTCGCAGGCATGTGCAGCAAATCCAGCTCCAAAGGCAGTGAGCCAGTAGTGTGTGTCATCGCCACCCAGCGCGAGACGATTTTCTAACGAAAACAGAACGGACGGGCTGCTCATGTTACCATGGAGGGCTAATACATCACGTGTTTCATCCAAACGAAAGGGCAATACCTGTTCAAGAGCATCGATCACGTCGCGCCCGCCTGAATGAGTGAGCGCCTGATTTGGATCGCCACTGCGCCGTGCATAGAGCTCTGCCACTGCCTCGGCGGCATGTTGTGGCACACTTCGGTGCAATTGATTTTTCAATTTCCCCCCTTCGTTTTTAAAGCGAATTTTCTCGCGATGCTCAGGACGATGAGTGGTTGTGAAATGGTCTGCCTTCCATTGATCTTCACTTCCTACGCCGCTCCAGATTGATGCAGAAGCACCATCGCCAAACAAACACAGGCTGATCAACACGCCCGGATCTTCGTTGACGAAAAAGGCAGCTGAACAAATCTCCACCGCGATCACCGCCACCTTCGCCTCGGGGTGCTGAGAGCAAAATCCCTGCGCCGCACGCATCGTCGGAATCGCCGCGCCGCAGCCAAGTCCTACGAGATCACACAAATACACATCATCGCGTAAACCTGCTTTTTCTGCTACATGCGAGGTCACTCCCGGGCACAAATAGCCCGTGCAGGTGCATAAAAAAACGGCATCGAGCTCACGAGCCGTTAGCCCCGCTTTTTCGAGTGCTTTCTCCAGTGCTACCGTAGCTATGTCACTGGACTCACGCTCAAAATACTCATTCAACTCTTGCGCGTCAGCTCCAAACAATTTCGTGATGTCATCTATCGCATACTGCCGATGATCGATGCCTGAGCCACCTAACATCACTTTTTCTAGCAACAACTTTGATCGCGTTGAAAGTGCCTCATGCCACTCACTCGCGCGGATGATGGAATGACAATCAGGCTGACTGATTGAATGGATCGGGTTAGCTGATGCGATTGATTGCAGATACATAAACATTTATCGAGTAAGAGAAAACAACAAACGAAGAGGGAGTAAATCGTTCTTGGCGAGAATTTCCACCGGGCGACGCCACATCGGATCGAACAAAGCAAAATGAAAGCTCTGCGCCACACCGAGACGACGGCGAAAGTGTCGCAGTTGTGATGCTCGCATGTGTTGCGTGCAGGTTGCCCAGTCCGTCATTCCTTGTGCATAGGCGACTAACGACTCGACCGCCAATTCGGCAGACTGCAGGGCCATGCTCATGCCATGACCTGTAAAGGGCGGAATGATGCTTTCGGCATCGCCGATCGAGCAAGTACCTGATTGCAGTTGTTGTCGACCTAACGAAAAACCCGCTACGGCGGCATACGAGCCTTCGCGATGATGAGAACAAGACAGTCTCTCCGCCAACTCTACCAAACCACAGCGTCTCAGATACTCGATTAACAAATCTTGCGGACGTTCACGCACATCATGTCGAATCCGAAACAATCCGCATACATTGACCCAATCATCCTCTACTTGCGCTAAGCCTACATAGCCCCAATCGCCCAAATGCATTTCCAGACTTGTTCGTAGCTCGATGTCGCGCACATGCATCTTCAGCCCAAGCCATTGGCCTTGTGTCGTCGGCTTGCGACCTACAGCCCCCACGGTGCCTTCTCGAGAGCGATGTTCGGCACCGATGCGTGATCCTTCCATCACCTCACCTCCCATGCTGCGCAATAAGCCGCACAACTGCTCATCGAGACGATAGCGCGAAATGCCATAAGCAGCTTGTGGCAAACGAAATGACGATAACATTCCCTCAGCATTGCACCATGTCGCTTCGCGATGAAGCAAGGTTTGAGCGAACAATTGTTCAATGCCCAAATAAGAGAGCGTTTCCTGCGTGACCCCCGAAATGAATTCGCCACACACCCGATGTTTCGGATAACTCATGGCCTCATGCACACGCACTGGCACGCCACGCTTTCGCAAAGCAATTCCTAACGAAAGTCCAGCAAGACCTCCGCCAGCGATGTCAATCGTCTTCACTGCATGTGAGATCATTTGCGAATCCACACACTGCGCAGTGCTCCTTTCCAGTGGGCTTGCTCCACAATCTTCCACTCGTGTGTGCAGTCAGCAAACAGTGCTGGAATTTCACCACGAAGGAATCCTGCATCAATGCTTACATGCATGTCGTGTCGCGTCACGTCATTGATCCATGGATGCAGCAAGTTGCCCAAGCGATGCGCGAAATTGGAGCGCAGTGGTTCATTGAAAATCATTACCTGAGCACGTGCCATCCAGGCCCGCAACCACGAGAGATCTTCATCACGAAAATGGTGCAAAAACAAATTCGCTACCAAGATACCAAAATCCTGCATCGGCCTCTCTACCGTCACATCTCCTTGATGCCAAAAAATCCCTTCGTCCAAGCCAATCGGCTCCGGTAACAAATCGTAAGCCGCAATCGGAGCCATCGGCACTTGTCGATGCATGCGCCGAGAGAACGAAGCATCACCTGCCCCGAGCTCAACGATGCCACGCTCAGACATTTTGCGATGCCGATGGATTTGCCGCAGCATCCACGCCTCATTTCCCATCAAAAAATTGATCAAGCGCAAATCTCGACGTGAGCTCAGTGCGCGCGGATCATCAGCCGCCAGTTCATCAAGCAACTCTGCCACCACCACTCTCTTTGTCGTTTCTTTCCTCAAGAAAATCAACATAGCGCGGAAAACATCAACCGCAAGCGAGCTGCGTGATTTTCTGCAAATGACCTGTTAGCCGAATCAGTAATATATTTAGGCTGGGAGGTGAGACGCCTCCGCCACGTTATCGTGCCGCCACAAGATCGTAGCCGCGCCAGTCTTTGATCGTCACCGTGGCAAAGCTGCCGACCGGGATGTCTTCGGGCACATGAACGGAGCCATCGATCTCGGGTGCATCCCACTCGGTGCGGCCTACGCCAGGTTGCTCGATGAGGACTTTCACGGACTTGCCGACTTGCTCTTGATTGACCTCGCTCGCGATGCGTTGCAGCGCTTTCATCGAGCGACTCCAACGCGATTTTTTCGTTGCATGGTGAATGTGGCCATCCATTTTGTTCGCGCGGGTACCTTCTTCTTTCGAGTAAGAAAAAACGCCGGCACGCTCAAAGCGGAACTCTTCGATGAAGTCGAGAAGCTCTTGGAAATCTTCTTCGGTCTCGCCAGGGAAACCTACGATGAATGTCGTACGAATGCCCAAATTCGGAATGCCTTTGCGCATGCGACGCAGCAAATCACGGATGTAGTCGCCAGAGGTCACGCGTTTCATGGCAGTCAACATGCGATCGGAAATGTGCTGTAGCGGGATGTCGACATATTTTGCCACCTTATCGCATTGGGCGATCGTCTCGATCAGCTCATCACTCCAGTGAGCCGGATGAGTGTAAAGCAAGCGGATCCAGAATTCACCGGGGATTTCATTGAGTTCGCGCAGTAAGCTGGCCAAGGAGTGACCTTTGGTGGAGTCGACAGGAGAATTGGGTTTCGGACGCGATTCATCCCAGAGGTCCATTCCGAAATACGTCGTGTCTTGCGAGATCAGGTTGATTTCTTTGACGCCAGAGGCGACGAGAGCTTTGACTTCGTTGACGACCGACTCTTGGGTGCGCGAGCGATGGCGGCCGCGGATTTGCGGGATGATGCAGAAGGTGCAGGTGTGATTGCAGCCCTCAGCAATCTTCACGTAGGCAAAGTGATCGGGTGTGAGACGCATGCGCGGCGTCGAGTAGTCGGGAATGTATTGCGGCTTGAGTGTAACGAAATCGCGCGGGTCTTCGGTAGCCGAAGGTCCCTCGGTTTTCTGCACTTCGTCGGCGTTGTTTTTTCCTAACAAATTTTCGATGATCGGCGCGACTTTAGTGATTTGGTCAAGTCCGATGAATGCATCCACTTCCGGCATGATGCCAGGCAGGTCTTTGGCAAAACGTTGTGACAAGCAACCGGCGACGATGATTTTTTGGCGCGAGCGCTCTTCGTTTTCGGCACGGTCTTTTACGGCCTCAAAAATCGCGTTGACCGACTCAGTTTTCGCCATGTCGATGAACGAGCAGGTGTTGATGATGATCACATCGGCGAGTTCTGCGTCAGGCGTGAGCGCCATTCCCGCCTGCGCGAGGTGACCGATCATCACTTCGGAATCGATGAGATTTTTGGCACAGCCTAGAGAAATGAGACCTACGGTAGTTTGCATAGCGGGGCGCGTTGATAGCGTAGTTTTGAGGAAAAGGGAATGAGAAAATGACAAAGAGGCTGGCAGGGCAATTAATTACGAAGTTGTTGCTATGATGCACGCCACAAAGTAGAATCATCGTTGCGCACTGGTTCAAGCCGATTCAAACAGGATTACAGAATTTTTCAGAATTTACAGAATTTGAAATCAATGCGTTCTGGGGCCATCATTTTACATCAATGGGAAACAACCGACTTGGTCCTAATCGACCAGTCGATTGGTAGATCTAGTCTTATATCTTATGTCTGAAAGTCTTCAGTCTCTAGATTCACTTCACTACAATCACTCCTTGCATTTCGCTGAAGTGACCAGGGAATGAGCAGAAATATTTGTAGTTACCAGCTTCTTTGGGGGTGAATTTGATGACGTGAGACTCTCCAGGTCCGAGTTGTGGGCTGTATGCGATGATGGCTGCCTTACTCTCCGCATCGGTAGCGATGTAGTTGTTGTCTTTGGCTTGGGCGCATTTCATCGAAATCATCGGCGGCATCGCACCAGGTTTGAGGATGACCATGTTGTGTGACATGCTTGCTTTGGGTATTTTGCCAATGTGCTTGATCGTGATTTCCATCGGCACGCCTACTTTGCCCTCGATCTTTTTGGTGCTAAACCGCATCTGATCGTTCGCGGTGACTTCGATTTTGATGGGAGGTGCGGCATGAGCTAAGGCGGCAAAAACAAAGGTAAGGAGAAAAGTAGTAAGTTTTTTCATAGCGATAGAGAATGACGCAAGAAATTTGGCCGAATTTTCCAAAAACACAACCTTGCAGATAAAAATATTCCCCCAAGCTCACTTCCTACGTCATAATTAGCCCTTTTCTGCCGATTTTTTCTCAATTTTCTTGACGGAGCCAACGCCACAGCCCAATAACCTGTCATACAACTTATGTCGACACGCGTTTTACTTACTACATGCAGTTTTCAAGATACTCCAGGTCCTCACCATGAGCTTCTCGAGTCCCAAGGTTTCGAAATCGTGCGCGAGCGCGGCCCACTCAGTGAGGCAAAAATGCTGGAGCTGGCCGGTGAATTCGATGCCTTTCTCTGTGGCGATGACGCCATCACGCGTGCCGTGTTGGAGAAATCCGGCCCACGCCTGAAAGTGATTTCTAAATACGGCATCGGCCTCGACAAGATCGATCTCGCCACCACAAAGGAAATGAAAATTCCTGTGATGTTTACCCCCGGAGTGAATCACACCACTGTCGCTGAACACACCTTTTGCCTACTACTTGCTTTGGTGAAAAATCTCGTCCCCAGCGTCGATGCCACGCGCAAGGGCGAATGGCTGCGTCTGACGGGTCATGAACTGTGGTCGAAAAAAATCGGCGTCATTGGTCTTGGTCGCATCGGTCAAGAAGTGATCATCCGCGCTAAAGCCTTCGGCATGGAAGTGCATGGCTACGGCAATTTCTGGCCAACAGAATTTTGCGAACAATATGGTGTGATTCGCCATGAGAGCATCGACTCGATTTTTTCCACCTGCGACATCATCAGTCCGCACACCAAGCTGGCGGCTGATACCAAGCATTTGATCAATCGCGAACGCTTGGCCTTGTTGCCGAAAGGTGCCGTGATCGTTAACACGGGTCGCGGTGAACTGGCTGACGCCGCTGCGATCCTTGAGGCATTGGATTCTGGACATCTTGCCGGCTACGCCACCGATGTCATGGAGCAAGAGCCACCCGCCGCCGACGATCCCATGCTTTCTCATCCCAAAGCCATCGTTACTGCACACGTCGGTTCTCGCACCTACGAAAGTGTGCCACGTCAGGCGATGAAGTCGCTTAACAACTTGGTCAATTTCCTCAACAACAGCGGTCCTGTATTCTGCGCCAATAGCGTCGTTCCTTCTGCTGAATAACATCTTTTTCCTATAATCTAACAACTATTATGAGTCTCGTAATTAAATCCGCAGAAGAATGTGCCTACGATATCATTTCCCTCGGGGAAATCATGTTGCGTCTCGATCCCGGTGATGGCCGCGTCCGCACGACCCGTCAGTTCCAAGCTTGGGAAGGTGGTGGCGAATACAACGTTGCCCGCGGCATGCGTCGTTGCTTTGGCAAACGTGCAGCGGTCGTTACGGCATTTGCCGAAAATGATGTCGGTCGATTGATCGAAGATTTCATCCTACAAGGCGGTGTTGACACCCGTTTTGTGCAGTGGAAAAAATTCGATGGCATCGGTCGCGATGTGCGCAATGGCCTGAACTTCACTGAGCGTGGATTCGGTCTGCGCGGTGCCAAAGGCACGAGCGATCGGGGCAACACCGCCGCCAGTCAGATCAAGCCTGGCGACATCAACTGGGATGAAATTTTTGGCAAACATGGTGCTCGTTGGTTCCACACGGGTGGTATTTTTGCAGCACTTTCTGAGACTACCGCTGCTGTGGTGTTAGAGGCCTGCAAGAAGGCCAAAGAATACGGCACCATCGTTTCTTACGACCTCAACTATCGCCCCAGCCTGTGGAAATCCATCGGTGGCCAAGCCAAGGCGCAAGAGGTGAACCGTGAGATCGCTCGATATGTCGATGTCATGATTGGCAACGAAGAAGACTTCACTGCTTGCCTCGGTTTTGAAGTAGAAGGCGTGAGCGAACACATCACGGGCATCAACGTCGATCATTTCAAGAACATGATCGAGCGTGTGGTGCAAGATTTCACCAACTTCCAAGTGGTAGCCACCACCTTGCGCGATGTCCACAGTGCCACCGTCAACGACTGGGCGGCTGTCTGCTGGCACGATGGCAAGTTTTTTGAATCGATCGAACGTCCGAAAATGGAAATCTATGACCGCGTCGGCGGTGGCGATTCCTTTGCCAGCGGCCTTGCTTATGGCTTCCTCGAGTTCAACGATGCGGCGCTCGCCGTCGATTACGGTGCAGCTCACGGTGCTCTCGCCATGACCACACCGGGTGATACTTCCATGGCCACTCTCGACGAAGTGAAAAAACTCGTCGGCGGTGGTTCGGCCCGTGTGGATCGCTAAGATCACTTCACTCCATTACGCAAAAAAAGCCACTCGTGTTGTCACGGGTGGCTTTTTTATTGCGGAGGGATTTTAGCCTAACAATTCCTGCAAATGCACGTTCACATCAGTATTCACCACCATGCCGGAAAAGCGCTCGGCTTGTGGACCTGTGGCAGTGACGATGGTAGGATCCGAAGTATGCGTGGTGCCTGTCCAGCCGACACCGGTATGATTGCCGGCAAACTGCCCAAGTTGTCCTTCGGGATTCTCTAGCAGATCATTCCACTCGACAATCGGTTTGCGAGTCAGCACCGCTTCGAGGCACAGCGCCTCATCTTGATGCAAGGCAAAACCTAACGAATTCTTGATGAGAGAATTCAGATTTTGTTGTGGATTTTGACGCCAGGTAGCGAACAGCATTTCGTGTGATTGCTTCATGCGCGCGATGGTTTCAAAGCTGCGAGTACTTTCGCCATAGCTGGGACCGATGCCGTTGAGTCCCGGATTTGCGTTGCCATGGTCCGAGGTTACTACCACCAAAATATCAGGATGGGCTGCGCAAAGCTCAAGCACCTTGCCTACAGAATCATCAAAGGCCAACTGCTCACGCAACAAGGCACCGATGTCGTTTAAGTGCGCTGCATGGTCAATACGTGCTCCCTCCACCTGCAACAAAAATGGTTTACCGGAAGACAAAAAGCGAGACAAGGCCGCCTCCGCCATTTCCGCTAATACTGGCACCTGCGCTTGGAGCTCAGCAGATTGCTCACGATCGATGGTGTAGGGAATGTAATTGGGTGCGAATGTGCCTAACAATTTCTCATTTTTGGCATCGAGCATTTCCTGGCGATTCTTGACCACTTGGTATCCAGCACTGCCAAACTCGGCGAACAAATCCGCACGGTCGCTCCGTTTTTTCTGGTCAAAAAATTGCGAACCACCACCGAGGATCACGTCCACACGATTCAAGTATTGCTGTGCGACCGAGTTTTCATTGCTGCGTTCTTTCACAGACGCCGCAAAGCCGGCGGGCGTAGCATGCGTCACCGATGCGGTTGTCACTAAGCCAATGCGCACATCTTTTTTCTTCAAAATCTCGGCAATCGGCGTGATTTCTTTGCCTTCGACCGAGACATTGATCATGCCATTTTTCACACGTTGCCCACCGCCCCATGCCGAGGAAGCAGCGGCAGAATCCGTCACTAACGAATTTGCCGAAGCGGTATCCATCAGGCCGCGTGCTGAGGATCGCTGATTGATCAAATCCCACCAATGAGTGCCGCGCTTGCGCATTTGCTGAGAAAACGCCTGCGCCATCGTTAAGACACCAGGGCTCATGCCATCGGACACCATGAAAACAATTCCGCGCACACGATCCGACTTCGCAGGTGACCCTGCTTGTTTCGCTTCAGGCTTTTGGCATGATGGCAGCATCGCCGCAGCACCACCTAACGAAAGCGCTTTCAGCCAATCGCGACGACTGCTTTTGGAACTCGTGTTGTTTGCGTCAAACATGAGACAAATCATAGAACCGAATCACTCAGGTGCAAGGAAAAGTATGTGACTCGCAGGACACACAAAAATCAAGCACAAGCCGCGCGAATGCGGGCGAGCAAGCGACTCAAATGCGGTAAGTGCAGACCTTTGTCTTCCGCCCTCCGCAAGGGCTCGGCCCAGATCGCTTCGATCTCGACTTCGCGACCTTCTTGCCAATCGATCAGACTGCTTGGTCGATACGCTCCCATCGGACGCGTACGATCAATGTTCCAGTCGATCAATTTTTCATCTAGCAAAAATCCGCGGACTTTTGCTGCCGCGATGACTTCAGTCATCAACGCGCGCATTTCCAAAACAATGGCATTGTCCGCCAGCAATTGATCCGTTGTCTTGCCGCCTTCAGCGATCGAGAGGCCATTGAAAGGCACATTCCACAAAAGTTTTTTCCACACTGCTTCCTCGACGTTTTCTTCGACGGCGGTATCGATTTTTGCCGACGAAAAAAGTTTCGCCACGCCCTCTTTGCGACCCGATGCATCAGGCAAAAATTCGCCAATCGCCATCCGTCCGCCAGCCGTGTGGACGATGGTGCCAGGCGCGATGCGATTGATGCACACAAAACATAAGGCCGCCATCACTCGCTCGGGACCTGTGATCGCCGCGATTGCTTCACAATTGCCCAGTCCATTCTGCAAGGTTAGCACCTGCGTTTTTTCATTCAACAGAGGTGGTAGAATTTTTTCTAACAAATGATTGCTTGTCGCCTTCCATGCCACAATTACCAAATCAACGGGGCCAATCTCTGCCGAATCGCGCGCGATGGATACCTCTGATAAATGAAAATTACCATGGACACTTTCGCAACGCAATCCCTGCTCACGCACAGCATCGTAATCACTGCGCAACAAAAACGTCACCCGATGCCCTGCCTCGGCAAGGCGACCACCATAATACAATCCGATGGCACCAGAACCTACGATGGCGATAGTAGTTGGTTGAAACATGTTAAAATCTGAGATTATAGACCACGAAACTCTGTCGCAATTTTTTTCGCCATCGCTACGGTGTTGCGATGAATCTTTGCGGTGAATTCCGCTTGTCGATTGTACCCACCACCATAGAGCACCGCTACAGGAATGCGATTGCGAATGAATGCTTTGAGCAAGATTTCATCACGGCGTTGCAGATCCTTCAGCGAGAGCATCATTTGACCAAAGCGGTCATTGCGATGATTGTCCGCACCAGCGATCCAGATTACCAAATCCGGCACGAAGGTATCGAGCGCTGCGGCGAGCGTGGAAAAGAGTTGTTTCAAATACATCTCACCCTCGACGTAGCGAACGGTTTCGACGTCCATCGAGCCGTTGAATTTGCGGTTCTCGGCGTTGCCGACATGGATAGAATACGTAAAAATTCGAGGATCGCTCTCGAGGATGGCATTAGTGCCATTGCCCTGATGAGCATCGGTATCGACCACCATGATCTTTATATTTGGCTTCCAGTCTTGCAAATCGCGAATGGCGGCAGCGACGTCGTTAAAAACACAATAGCCCTCGCCATGTTCGCGAAATGCGTGATGCATGCCGCCAGCAAGACAAACGGCGACACCTTCTTCGAGGGCTGCTCGGCAAGTCAATCGAGTGGCTTCCACCTCGGTCGCACTGCGCGTATAAAGCTGTGGCGTCACCGGCAAACCGAGACGCATTTCTTCTTTGCGATCAATGGCGCAGCTGTAAATGCGATTGACGTAATCTTGGTCGTGCACACGCTGAAGAATGTGCGAGTCGGCAATACGCACTTCGATAATATCCTCGGGTAAGATTATGCCACTTTCCAGCAACATATCCTTGGAGACACGATATTTTTCCATCGGAAAAGGATGGCCCGATGGCAGAGTCAGTTCGAATTCTTGTGAGTAAAAGCAGCGCATGATGGCAGGCATAGCCAAGCACAGCAGGGCACGAGCGTAAAGAACGATGTTTTTTCTCAGGAAAATCTACAACGAGGGCAAATCTTCAGTAAGATCTTCAATTCGAGGATTATGGAATTTTCCTATTTTTCGATGCGGGTGATTTTGTATCCAGCTTTTTCTAAGTGCGCACGGATGCTTTTGTCACCAGCAAAATGAGCTGCTCCTGCCGCAAAAAAATGACAGTCACCGGGGGAATTGGCCAATTTTTTTACGATCACTTCCGCCATGCTCGCATCGCGGTCGGTGAGAAGTTTTTTGTAAAAACGTTCGCCTAATTCTTTGTGCTCACCTTTGCGCATTTCATCGAGTGATTTATCCAGCGTTTTTTGCAGTGATTGCAAATCTCCCGTTACATAGGCGTCGATCAATTCCTGCATGGAATCTTTTTTTGCGAGACGATCTTCTTTCATCATCTTGAGCGTTTCTGAGAGCATGATGATTTGCTCCTCTTCATTGAAGGCATCAAACACGCCCAGTTGGCTTTCCACGGTTTCGATGCTGTCGGTTTTTTTCTCATCTGCTTCCGCGCGTTGCCAAAGAGTGCCATCCATGGCTTGCTCTCCACCGATCTGCGCTTTGAGCATTGGTAAAGTCGCAGCCACGGCCCAGGTTTTGAGGGATTGAAATGGTTCGGAATCAAGCTGAGGATTGATGGCTGCGAGTTCCTCATCGAGCCGATTTTTCAATTTCTCTCCAATCGACTGAACGAGAGTTTTTTGACCATTGCGCAGCAGTAGGCGTGTCGCTCCCAACTGCGTTTTTTGATCAAATGGAATTTCTGTGTAGAGCACGTCTGACTGCTCAAACGCAGCCTCCGCTGCGGGATGAAGCTTGGCAAGCGGTCCACTTCCCAAATGGATGGTTCCGAACAAGTAACTTGGCTTGCTGAGCCCTTTGCCCTCGATTTTCCAAAGCAAGGGTTTCACCGGATGAGTGGGGGCTTCCTCAGAGAAGACCAACTGCGGCAAGATTGCGAGGGCGACGATAGCAAAAAAACTGATTAACGATTGCATAGCAGTAAGCATACATAGGAGTGGCGCAGACTGTCTAGCCAGAAATCATTGATCATAATTACGCGCCTTGTCCTAGCAGGTGCTTTTTCATCTGCGCTAAAATTTCCGCACAAACTTCGCGATTGCCACCTGCCACTTCAGCGGTCGCCCATCCCTTGTAGTTGATTTGTTTCAATGCTGCACGCACATCGGCCCAGGCGACATCACCTTCGCCAATCTTGCCGAATCCACCGTTCATGCCCCAATCTTTGACATCGAGCTTGACGATGCGCTTGCCTAATTGCGTGATCCACTCAGCGGGCTTGCCGAATTTTTGATGATTGCCGATGTCGAAATAGGAACCCACGAGTGGCGAGTTGATTTCATCGATGTAATCGCAGAGCAACTTCGCATCCTGCATGTTGTTGCCTTTCGGGTCGTAAAGAAATTGGTTCCAGACGTTTTCGATGAGGATGTGAATGTTGAGCTCCTTCGCTAGTGGCAAAGCCTTGCGGATCTGTGCGATCGAGCGCTCCCATGCCTGATCATGCGTGGTTGTGTCATCGACGACAGCCGGCACTAACAGAACGCTGGTGCCCCCGACCGAATGAGATTCACGAATGGCTGTGAGCAGGCCTTCGAGGGCCTTTTCGCGCACAGCTTCATCTGGGTCGGACAAACGTGTGCTCCAGTGGATCGAATCGACAACGCCATGAATCGGTAAGCCCGTGGATTTCGAGGCAGCGAGGGCTTCGACCTTATTTTGACCACCGGGAGCATCCAGTTCCACGCCATCGTAACCGATTTCCTTGAGGATCGCGAAACTCTTCGCCAAATCGGCATCGAAGTTGACCATATTATACTTCAGAGCGAGTTTGATCGGAGAGCTGGTTGCAACCTGTGCTTTCAGGAAAGAGCCTGCGTTTAGTGCTGCAAAAGCGGAAGTTTGGAGGAATTTACGGCGACTTGTAGATTGCATTGTTTGACCCAATACGTAACACAGCTAAGAAAGCTTTCATTGAAAAAATGAGGATTTTACGCTATCGATTTGAAAGATTTCTGCTCGACTCTGTGTAAAACTTCATGACAATCGCAATCAGCCTATGAATTCATTACCAACTCGCAGAAACATCCTCCAAACCGCTACTGCCGCGACTCTTATTGCTGGCTTCCCCACGATACTTCGCGCCCAAGGCAATCAAGCGAAACTGAAAATTGGTCTCATCGGTTGCGGTGGTCGTGGTACAGGCGCCGCTACGCAAGCGCTTTCCGCTGATCCTAATGTGGTCTTGTGGGCCATCGGTGATGCGTTTTCCAGCCAAATCCAAAACAGCCTGAACAACCTGAAATCGTTCGGAGCCAAAGTTGATGTGCCAGAAGCGCGTCAGTTTTCAGGGCTCGATGCCTACCAAAAAGTTCTCGCCAGCGGTGTGGACGTAGTGCTTTTGGCCACTCCTCCAGGATTCCGTCCGATGCATCTGCGCGCTGCCGTTGAAGCAGGCAAGCATGTGTTTGCCGAAAAACCGATGGCAGTTGACGTCGCTGGCGTGAAATCGGTGCTCGAGTCCGCTCGCATCGCCAAGGAGAAAAATCTCACGCTGCAACATGGTTTCTGCTGGCGCTTCTCGCCGAACACCCGCGCTGGCTATGGGAAAGTCCACGCAGGAGAGCTTGGCCGCGTGATTTCCGTTTACGGCACCTACATGGGCGGAGTGCCAAAGCCTACCACCTCCGTCAACGATCGCAATCCCGCATGGGGCGATGTCGAGTGGCAAATCCGCAACTGGATGGGTCACGAGTGGCTCGCCGGCGGACCTTTGTTAGAGCAAGCGATCCATACGGTCGATAAAATCGCATGGGCGATGAACGATGTCGAACCGATCGCCGCACGAGGCGGTGGCGGTCGCGCCCAACGCAACGATGACGGTAACGTCTGGGATCACTATGAAGTCACCTTCGAGTATCCGAACGAAGTATTCTGTCACATCAACCAACGCCAATTCGCCAATTCCTTCAGCGAGGTCAAAGACCGCGTGCTTTGTGAAAAAGGCGTCATGGAAGCTCCTGATCGCGTTCTCACCAAAGATCCTAGCGGAAAAATCAACTGGGCCTACCGCGGTGACAACACCAACATGTACCAAGTCTGCCACAACGAATGGTTTGCTGCCATCCGCAAAGGCGAGGCGCTCAACACCGGTGAATACATGGCGAATAGCACCATGCTTGCGATCCTTGGCCGTGAAGCCGCTCATTCGGGTCAACGTGTCACCTGGGCTGAACTCTGGAACGCGAAGCAAGACCTCGCACCCGATAGCTTGCAGTTCGCCGACAAGCATCCCTCCGCGACCATCCCCGTTCCCGGCACCTACAAACTTGCCTAATCGCCGTTTTCGGCGTATGTTCATTTCTCGACGGCAACAGAATCGCACTCTGTTGCCGCAGAGAAATCTATCCCTCTCACACTAACGATTATCTCATCCATGATCCGCATCACCACCGCCATTCTTGCTACTAGTTCTATCGTAATTGCCGAAGAAACCTTGCCTAACGCGCATGTGCTTCCCACCACCAAGGCCATCTACGAATTGATCAAAAAAAATGCCGACCTCGAAGCAAAGGACATGAAACCCTACGCCGACAAAGTCGCTCTCGCGGAAAATGCTGAAATCGAACTCTTGCCGATTCCCGCTGGTGAATTCCTCATAGGCTCGCCCGACAAAGAAGAGAAACGCGAAGCCGACGAAGGCCCGCAGCATAGTGTGAAAGTTGACGCGTTCTGGATGGCGAAAGTCGAAACCACCTGGAACTTTTACCGTCCCTTCATGGAAAACGGCAAGAACCGTAACAAAGACGGCACGCTCAATCGCGACTCGAACCTCACCACCTCTGAGGCTCCCGAGATCAAAGACGGCGAAGTGTTAGTCGATACCGTCACTCAGCCCACTCCACCTTACGTGCCGATGCATTTCTCGATGGGTGATGGTTACTCCAAAGAGTTTCCCGCCGTCGGTGTCACCCAACATGCAGCGAACCAGTTCTGCCAATGGCTCAGCGCGCAGACCGGACATTTTTACCGACTGCCCACTGAAGCCGAGTGGGAATACGCCTGCCGTGCTGGAACGAAGACAGCTTATTCCTGGGGTGATGATGCCAGCAAAATGGGCGACTACGCTTGGTTTGCTGAGAACTCCGAATTCCAATACCAAAAAGTCGGCACGAAAAAAGCGAACGCTTG
>CANHKJ010000037.1 GCA_947460915.1 Verrucomicrobiia bacterium | reverse complement strand
TCGACTCGCCGCAATACGGGCATCGGAAGCGATTGAGTAATAGAGTCGTGGATGCAACCATGAGACGATAGCTGCCCATGAGCTTTACCGCGTCGCGATGCTTGCGGCATTTTTTCGAAACCATGGGTTCACTTTGACAAAGTGGACATTTGGTAATTCCTGCGGCTAGGCGATACACCAAGCCCACCCATACGCATCCGACCATGCCGATCAAGGACCAAGTCATAAATTTGCCATCAACGTGAAGAAAAGCCAAAAACGCAAAGACTACCACGGCACATGCAACCAAAATTAGGATTACAAAATGAAGCGCGCTAACTTTAAGCCAAAAAATGTGACGTTTCGTTCGGAATGAATGCATTATAGATAAGAGGGGCAATGTGGTGGAGCGACTGTCGAATCGTGCACGCGGGCATTATACAAAAAGATAGACGGCATGTCTAACGCAAACGTCACATCTAATTGATTTTTTTCACATGTGGCAAATTTGCATGAAAATCATGGGATTTTGCGCTGACTCTAGCAGGCATACTTCCTTGACAAAAACACCCCATGAGATAGAGTTTCTGACATGAAGCGAATCAGTCAAATTTGTGGTTTCTTGCTCGCAAGTCTATCAACTCAAGCTAGTTCTGTTTCTGAAGTAAAGAAAGAGCGAGTCGTGATGGTGCATGGAATTTTTCAGAGTGGTCATAGTTTTTATCCGCTCAAAAAGCGCTTAGAAAAGGCGGGCCATGACTGCCTAGTGCCTTCCTTAAAACCTGCCGATGCACGCTCTGGCATCGAGACTCTTGCCGACCAATTGCGTTTAGCAATAGAAGAAAAATGGGGTAAGGACGCAGGCTTTCACATTGTAGCTCACAGCATGGGCGGCCTGATCTCGCGCTATTATTTGCAGGAACTTGGTGGCCATGAACATTGTCATTCTCTCATCACGTTAGCGACGCCCCATCACGGCACCACCGCTGCGTATCTTTATCCCGGCAAGGGAGCGCTGCAAATGAGACCACAAAGCGATTTTTTGCAACAATTGGAGTCGAGCGAATATCGTCTCTCTAAGGTTACGCTGATTTCCTATCGCACGCCACTAGATTTGATCATTTTGCCCTCCACCAGTTCGCATTGGGATGTCGCGCAAAACCACAAGGTATGGGCTCCGGCTCATCCCTTGGTGCTCCACACGCCACGTGTGCAACGTCACATCATCAATCTGCTAGAAACATCAGCAGAGAACGGCCACTGAGATAGAAATGCCATTTGTGCGTCGCGATCTGGCACTTCTGCTCGATACTCACCAATCAAAGTTTCTCGTGGATAGCCGGGTGTGATTTCTCGGACGATGACTTCACTTTCAACAATGCGATACCAGATCCTCCAAGCGCCACAGCCCATTTCATAGATTTCGGCACCACGCTTGCGAATACGCCGTGTGCGATGAGGGCTCGGGTCACGCTCTAACAATTCTTCAGCCCGCGCCGTAAAATCGATCCGCCATTGATCCTGCAACCACTGCACCTGTAGCTCAGCAAGAGCTTCGTATCGCATGCGGTATCGTGCCGGCTGAGCCATCCAAGCATCGACATCATCGAGCCATCCCGATTTTTCCTCCGGAAATGCATCATAAGCAGGAATGTAAGGCTTGATATCAAAAATAGGAGTGCCATCGACGAGATCGCAGGGACCTAGCAAAAGATTGCAACCTTCCACGCCTAACAGCTTCACGGGTGTCATGCCAATCGGATTCGGGCGATGCGGCGATCGCGTGGCAAAAACACCACGCCGTTGTGAAGGGCCACGTGGAGGCAGAACTAGTGGACGCCAAGTATCATTACGGTGAAACCACCAGATCAGCCAGATCCGCGAAAAGCCGCTCAAGTCTTGCAGAGCGATACGGTATTCTTCACGGGGGGTGATTTCGAGAACACTTTGCTCCTCTTTGCTTTCATCTGGCTGGTGTAAGGCCTCAAATTTAACGGACTTCCCCGTGCGGACATAGCCGATCGGTATAAGCGTTAGATTTGGTTGCTCGGGTAACTCCTTCACCGCGCTGAGCATGCCCTGCCCTCCTGAGGATGCAAGAATTTTCCCTTGCCATAGCGGCGTTTTTGCCCATGGTTTTTGCCGTGACAAATTCCACCATCATCACCAGCAAACTCTTACACTGCCGTTACAAGCAGTATGGCGCAGATGCTTGGTTGGTGGAATTTGCTGAGCAAGCGAGTAATGAATCTTTTGCTGTTGCCGGAATGATTCGCCAGCAACTCATGAGTGATCCGCCAATCCATTTGATCGAGTGGACGTTTTCCTACACCCGAGTTTTGCTAGAATTTACCAAAGGGCATTGTCCTGAAGAAGCGCCAAAGTTTTTCCATGTCGATCAGCCAGGCATGATCTCACGTGAGAAAATCATTCCCTGTCGCTACGATGGGCCCGACCTAGAGCGCGTTGCTCGGCATTGTGGCATGCCCATCGATGAAGTCGTCGCTCGGCACTGCGCACCACTCTATCGCGTGCATTTTCTCGGCTTCGCGCCTGGTTTCCCCTATCTGAGCGGGCTCGACCCTCTTTTATCCACGCCGCGACTTGATGCGCCACGCTCAGTCATCCCAGGAGGCGCTATCGGCATTGGCGGTGCCCAAACCGGCATCTATCCCCTACCCACGCCAGGTGGCTGGAATCTGATCGGTCACACCACGCTCGAAATATTTCAACCAAGCGCCGCAATCGATTCGGCGTTTCATTTTCAACCCGGCGACACGGTGCGTTTTGTACCGACTGATGCATGATGAAAAGTAAGCCAAATGAAATGACATCGCAGCAGGTCTTCGAGGTGATCGCACCAGGCTTGCGGGCTACATTGCAAGATGACGGAAGACCGCTTCTTAAAAAATGGGGAGTGCCGCGCAGTGGTGTAATGGACCAAAAGATCTATCGCAAACTTTGCTTATTGCTCGATCTCACAGACGACAGCGCAGTCGTCGAAAGCATGTTCGGCGGACTGGAATTGCTTTGTCTCAACGATTGTTGGATTTGTCACGCGGGCCCAGGCGTGGTAAAAATCAATGGATGCGCATCGCCATCATGGAGGACGGTACAACTTACGAAGAATGATCGACTTACCATAGCACATCACCCGCAAGGATTATGGAACTACCTTGCCGTCGAGGGTGGTTTCGTAGGCGAAAAATGGCTTGGTAGCCGATCTGTTTGGCCAGCAGGTGGCATGGGGAAATTGCTGCGAGCAGGTGATGTTCTGGAGCGCTATACGGGTGAAATTTACCCTCCTCACTCGGCAATCAAAGCGCGATATCTTGAGGTTGAACCACGCATTCAAGGACCGATCACAGTATGGCCCGGGCCGCAGTGGGACGATTTTTCTGAAGCTTCACGCTGCCGATTTCTTGAATCCACTTGGAAAGTATCACCGCAGAGTAGTCGTGCAGGATATCGGCTTGATGGTCCAAAGCTCGATGTGCCAGCGGGACAAATGCTGAGCGAGCCGATGCTGCTAGGCTCGATCCAAGTGCCCCCCAATGGACAACCCATTGCCATTCTCAATGATGGACCAACCGTAGGCGGCTATCCCAAAATTGCACTGATCACAGAAGAATCGCTCGATCAATTTCGGCAATCATCACCGGGCACAAAAATCCAATTTTCTCTCACCACATGAAAATGATCGATCTCAACTGCGACCTAGGGGAGCACGAATCTGCGAATCACCGAACGAAAATCATGCCATGCCTGCAATCGGTAAACATCGCTTGTGGTGGTCACGCGGGCGATGACGAATCGATGAAACATTGCATCGGGATCGCCTTAGAATACACGGTGAAAATTGGCGCTCATCCTGGCTTACTCGGAAATTTTGGGCGAGCAAACCAAGTGCCTACAGTTGATGAATTCAAAAAATTGTTAGATCAGCAGGTGCATCGAATCCTAAAGCATTGCGATGACAGCGGTGCCGCTCTCCATCACATCAAGCTTCATGGCTCGCTCTACCACGCCACTGACCAGAATCCGCTACTGGCACAGAGCTATGCAAACTGGATTAAAGAAAATGCACCCCAATTGACTGTATTTGCGAGATCGGGAGGTCCTTGTGCAAGGCATCTTGCCGATCAGGGAATCCATGTGTGGCACGAATGTTTTCTCGATCGAAATTATGAAGCTGATAGCCAACTCACTCCGCGTGAAGCAGCACAAGCAATCATCGACGAACCAGATGCGATTCTCGAGCGCCTCAAGCATTACGCACTAACAGGAGAAATCATCAGTCGATCACAAAAAAAACTGCAACTGGCCTGCGATACTTGGTGCCTTCACGGAGACACTCCGCAATCTCTAATACTAGCAAAAGCTGTGCAAGCTTGGTGCATGATGGACTCCGATTAGAAATGGCAAAAGAAAACCCCTGCCCGCAAAAGCTGCAGACAGGGGTGAGTCTTGGTTTCTCAAAAATCAATCTTCAGTGACGACCAATCGTGCAAACAATTTGGTGTTCGCACCCATCGGAATGGTAACTGTCACATCGTCTTCAGCGTCGGCATTTTCTACGATCGTGACAACGCCGGCACTGGCTGCGCCAATGTTAACATCGGTCCAACCAGCAAGATCGCTGCCGTACTGCACGACTTGGGTGGTGTCAATTTCCGATGCATCACTGCGTTTGAATGTAAACACGAGATTGCCACCGGTAACTGCACCTTGTGGCAAGATGCTTTGGCTTGAACCCAGTGGAGGACCTCCCAGCGCATATTCCAAAAGATTGCTGATGCCATCCTGATCGGGATCTTGTGCAGCACCATCATTGACGCCAGCAGTCAAACCATTCGCAGGATCTATTTTCCACGCGGCATAACCCTCAATAACAGTGATAACACCTGTTCCGGCGAAATGCACATCATCAATGTTGGTGGCACCCGAGCCGGTAGCACCATAGGTGCCGGCAGCTTGTTTGACGCCATTCAAATTCAACTCACTGACCATTTCATTTCCAGCCACATTGACAACAGCGGTTGCAGCAATCGAAAGAACGCCAAAGTCTGGGATGGATGAACCATTGACGATCAAAGTGCCTCCATTCACTGTTGTATCGCCACTGTAAGTATTCGCTCCAGAAGTTGCCAAAATACCAGCCTCGACTGTAATCGCAGCAGCACCTGATATGACAGAACCGATGGTAAGAGAGCCAGCTCCAAGTTTGGTCACAGGCGCCGTCACAGCTCCTCCAGCTGGAGAAAAGGTGAGGTCAGCGGTGGCTTCGACGATGTCCATTACAGCACCGCCGTTATCCAACCACAGATTCCGTGTCGTCACTTCATTGCCAGTCCCCGTGTAGCGGAAAGTTGCATTATTTTTCACGGCAAGATAGCCGTTACCAATACCGCCCTCAGCATCGTTTGCCACGGTGGAAGCTGACAATACGCCAGCCAATACCTCATTACCACCTGAGTAGCTATTAGGTCCTGCGAGCAACAATGTTCCTGCTCCTTGCTTCACCAAAACATCACCTGCCGAGTCATTGTTCTGAACTTCGGCATTGATGGTCAGGTCTGCGGCAGGGCTTCCAGTAACGTCTTCTACATCGAAGATTCGACTTCCATTCAGTGACAAACCTGCATTCGTCGGATCAGCTCCTGCGCCGAAGTTAATCTCGGATGGAGTCGTTCCGGTAACCGTGAGAACTCCATTGAGCTGGACACTCTCATTGTTGTATGCGGTGCCAGTGCCAGAATAGGAAAGAACAACCGTTCCACCGGACATCGTGAGATTGTTCACGTGGGAATGGCTATCTCCCTCAGCGCCCGTGACATTGCTACCGCCACTTTGCACTTCATAGGTGCCACCATTAAGCTGAACATTGACACCATTTGCCGCAGTGGGAAATGCATTCACGCCATGCACGGCAAGTGTTGCACCATTGTTCACCGTGACTAGCTTGTTAAACGCAAGTCGGTTGGCTTGTTGCGATCCATCAAACACCACCTTACCATCATCGATGGTGATCGAACCTGTCGTTTGATTGGCGGAATTGCAATAGACTACGCCGTCGCGATTGAAAACGATGTCTGCACCACTTGCATTGGTGATGGTCGGGCTGAACACCATATCGCCAGACCCGATAACACGAATCGTAGAACCGGTCAGTGCAAGAGTGGGGTTGGTGTAACTTCCAGCTGCGGGCAAGTTCAAACGCAATTCGCCCGCGTCAAGCTCCACAGCGCTTGCAGCAGCCAGTGAGCCCACTGTTCCATTGCCAATCACGAGGGTTCCAGTCAATACTTTGGTAAGCCCCGTGTAGGTGTTTGCTGTCGCGAGAGTCGTGATAGCTGCGCCATCTTTTGTGACTGATCCGCTCGTAATACCCGAACCAGTGAGATTGTAGGCTAATGTTTCGTTATCAAAGGATACGGAAACAGGAGCAATCGTTCCTGACAATGTAACATCACCCGTAGCGGCACTGTCATCGAAGAGAACCACGTCGTTGGCGAGGAATTTCGTGCCAACATTGGTAAACGTAGTTTGCCAATTCTGTGTGGTATTCACATCCCACGCGTTCGGCGCTCCGCCATCAGTTCCTTTCCAAATCAAGGAATCGAAACCATTCACGGTAATGCCAATCGCACTGCCATCATCAGGGTTCTTGGTGATGTTCATGCGTGAGCTAGATGGCACAATATTGATATTGTCGTATCCACCTGAGTTAATGGTCAAATAATCAATCAGCGTAAAGCTCGTGCCATTGGCGATGTCACCCGCAGGCGTCACCGTAATGGTATGTGAACTTGCTACATTAAGATCTAATACATCGATCAGATCCTGGGTAGTACCTACGCGCAGCGAAGATTTACTGCCAGAGGATAATGTTGCATTCGCAAGCACTGCGGATCCTGGAGTTGTCGCGGTTCCTGAGGTTAGAGTCGCGCCACTTGCCACAGCAACATTGCCAGCAAAATTGCCCAACATCCGTACCGTGTTATTGGTCGACACCTGAACCGTGCCCGTGTGAGCGCCACCACCGATCAGCGCCAGTGTCCCGCCGCCTTGCACGGTCACATCACCCGATGTTCCGTTAAGCGCGCCGCTAATTGTAATCGAACCACCTGAGGTATCGATTACAGAATTTGCCGTTACATTCAAGGGTACCGTGCCTGTCCAACTGGCGGATGCTGCAAGAGTTCCTCCGTTCAAATTAACAGACTTGTTTGCAGTGCCGCCAGTCCCAGTGATGATACCATCTGAGCCGACGTTAAGAAGTCCACCTGCTTCAATATTGATTGCAGAAGCATTCGTGCGCCATGCATAGCCCATATTGAAGCCTTTGATGTTAGCGACACCTGTTCCGCTAATATTCAAGCTCGCAGAGCCATCCCAAGAAAGATATAGGGGCGAGCCTGGCAGATTCAATGTTCCACCGGAAAGATTGTAAACTGTCGTTCCTCCACCCCAGTGACCCCAACGGTTGGACATGCTATTTGCCCCAGGGTTATTGGTTGTGCCCGTATTGGTGACAGTACCACCCGATTGATTGACAGTGATGGTTGCACTGCCTTGGTCACCGAATGTCATAGATCCACTAACGGAAACACTGGCACTGTCCTGAATGTTTACGGTGCTCGCAGTGTTCGCAGTGGGGTTACCAAAATATGAGGCACTGAGCGATGACGAACCAGATAACTGCAGTGTGCCACGATTCACATTTGCTGATCCAGTGGTGGTCGCAGAGCTTGTTCCCGCCAAGGACAAGGACCCATTTTGCACATTGAACGATGCCGTGGTCGAGACAGTCGCATTGGTCAAGGTTGCCGATGTAGCAACTGTTGGCGAACCAGTCGAGAAATTGGGAATTCCGGTAAAGGATGAACCCGCAGTCATCGCAAATGTCGAACTTTGACCAGCAAACGAACCAGTGAGTGTATTTGCTGCGCTGATGGTTACAGCGTTGCCGTTCACGGTAAGATTGGTCTCACCTGTCAGATCAGAATTCACCGTGACGGACGAGCTACCAGAGGCCACAATGCCAGCGGAAGATGCCAAATTCAAGGCGCCTCCCGTAAGGGTAATGCTACCATTGTCTTGTGCAAGGATGTAACTTGCTGATTGAGTGCCATCAACTGTGATCGTGTAGGCACCCGAGGCATCGGTGCCGGCAGAAAGAACAGCAATCAGTCCTGTGGGCCAAGTTGCTGGAGTTCCCGTGCCAGCCGAATCATTCCAGTTGGACGAGGTGCTATTCCACGTTCCCGATGGGGTTGCCCCACCCGAACCAGCAGTGGCACCATTGGCATCCCAATAGGCTGCAACTCCCGTCGCCTCTTCCACAATCACAGCGCTCAAGCAACCACGCTGCACGCCACTTCGTGGCTGCCCTTGGATTGTCAGTGTAGCACCTGCGACGTTGCTCACTTTCCAGTAATCGCCACGCTGTGTAGCCGTCGATTGCGTCCAGTTTCCTGAGTAATTTCCAAAGCCCAAGCCCGGCGTGGCAGCACTACCACCGTAGGCCCATGCTCCATTCACTTGGAAATCCCGAGAAGTGTAATTAGCTCCCTGGTCCGAGCCAATGATGCCGTAAACATTGTAGAAATCATAAGGAATACCAGTCAAATTAACAGACACCCCTGCTCCGCCGTCGTCAAGATATCCTACATGAATTTTCGCATCATCGCTCCCTGTTCCCGTGCCATTCCACCATGTGTTGGATGAGCTCCAAGAAATGGATGCAGAGGTAGCATTCCCCAAATTATCGACAAGATTGCCTTCGCTTCCAGTTGCCAAAGATCCGGTAATTCCCGTATTGCTATCATTCCAAAAAGGCGAGGCCAAAGGACCTTTGGGTGTCGTTGTATTAAGGACTTGATTCCCTGGATTTTCCGAGAAGTTATAGCTAATGCTCGCACCGTAGCTTTCCGGTGACGAAACAAACAAAACTAGGCCAGAGGCATAGCTCATCCCTTGCAACAAATAATTCTTGCGATTGTATTTCATAAACGTGGTTTTATGGATTTTGTGGTTTTTAATGCAATCAGGTGGCTGACTGATATAAAATTCGCTACAAATAAAATTTCGCCACGTCAATCAAAAAAATGTGAAAATTGCGTAATTGACCAAAAGACCTTTTCTGGCTTTCAATCGTGCTCGTCCCAAAAACATGAAAATCCAATCCATCATTGTTCTCGGCGGAGGCTCCGCTGGCTTCACTGCAGCAATTACCCTCAAGCGCATTCTGCCGCAGATGAATGTCACCATTTTGCGCAGTCCTGAAATTGGAATCATTGGCGTGGGAGAAGGCACGACGCCCTTTTTTCCCAGCCACTTCCATCAATTTCTCAAACTTCCTATGAAGGAGTTTTACGAGCGCGCTCAACCCACTTGGAAATTGGGCATTCGATTCCTCTGGGGTCAACAAGAATTCTTTGATTACAGCTTTGATCAACAATTTGCCAAGCGCACTCCGGGACTCGCGAAAAACAATGGCTTTTATCATGAGGAATCCCCTGCCGATTGGTGTTTGGGCGCGGGATTGATGGAACGCAGCAAAGCCTTTTCTCGGAACGAGCGAGGCACTCCAGAAATCACGCTCAATACCACCGCATACCACATCGAAAACACCAAGCTTGTCTCTTACCTTGAGTGGCAAGCCGCAGAACTGGGAGTCATCATCCAGAACGAGACAGTAGAACAGGTCGATCGCGAGGGCGAGGAAATCACCGTATTGCACCTGCGCAGCGGTGGCACAATTGCAGCAGATTTATACGTAGATGCTTCAGGCTTCGCTTCAAAACTGCTAGGCCAAACATTGAACGAAAATTTCCATGATTTTTCTGATACTCTCTTTTGTGATTCAGCCATCATCGGCCCACGTCAACGCCAAGAGAACGAGGAAATCCAGCCATTCACGACTGCAGAAACCATGGACCATGGATGGTGCTGGCGAATCGATCACGAACACCACATCAATCGCGGATACGTATATGCCTCATCATTCGTCAGTGATGAACAAGCAGAAGCAGAATTTCGCCAAAAAAATCCGTTAGTTCAACAAACTCGACTCGTGCGCTTCCGCTCAGGTCGCTACGCGCGGTCCTGGGTTGGCAATGTCATCGCAGTGGGAAATGCAGCAGGATTTGTAGAACCGTTAGAGGCAACTGCCCTGATGATCCTCTGCGGTCAAAGCCGCAGCCTCGCGGAAGCATTGGTCGATTCAGATGCGCAACCCGGTCCTATGCTCAAAAACATGTACAACCGCTTCATGGGTGAGCGTTGGGATGAGATCCGTGATTTCCTCGCCATCCACTATCGATTCAACAATCGTTTAGACACACCTTTTTGGCAACATTGCCGGGAAAAAACACCACTCCATGGAGCTGAGGAAATCTATCAGTTTTATCGAGAAAATGGCCCAAGTATGCTTGCGAATGCGATTTTCATCAGTCCGAACGATCAGTTTGGTGCCGAGGGCTACCTCGCAATGTTCTTGGGCATGCAAGTTCCCTATCAGAAAAAACATCAGCCCAGCGAACAAGAACGCGCTATCCTCCAACAGCACAAACACTTGATCGCTCAGCAAGCCAATCGCGGCGCAAGTGTGAGCGAAGCACTCCAAGTCGTTCGTGACCCTCGTTGGCGTTGGGCCTAACACCCGCCAACGAGTCCGCTGCATGTCCTAGATTTTTCAGCGTTTCTTCTTGCCATCATCCTCCCGATTCCCCAACCTATCGCAATCTTATGTCTGACACACCTTTGGCCATTGGCATCGACTTCGGCGGCACAACTGTCAAAATTGGCGTTCTCTATCGCAGCAACATCATCGATTCGGCTCCTCCCATTGGCACACAGGACTTTGACGGACCAGACGCTCTCATCGAGGCCATGGTGCGAGTGATCAATGAACTCCGCGAGCGCCATCCTGGAATCGCCGCCATCGGCGTTGGCATGCCCGGCTTTGTGAACTTTGAAAAAGGCATTGTGCACAATCTCACCAACGTACGCGGCTGGGTGGAAATCCCTCTCAAAAAACGACTTTCAGACGCAACTCGCCTGCCCACCGTTGTCGAAAACGATGCCAACTGCATGGCCTATGCCGAATGGAAACGCGGTGCTGGTCGCGGCTTAAAACATCTCGTGGCCATCACCATGGGCACAGGCGTCGGGGGCGGCATCATCGTCAATGGACAAATGGTACGCGGATGCCAATACGGCGCTGGTGAAATTGGACAAACTTCCATTGACTTCGAAGGCCGAAAAGGAGCATACGGCAACCTCGGAGCCTTGGAAGATTATGTCGGCAACAATGAAATCGCAGCCGATGCCCGCAACCGCTACGAGGAGGCCGGCATCTACAAAAACATCGCCGATTGCTCACCTGCCGCGCTCGCTGCTGCTGCTAGCTCTGGTGACGCCGTCGCGATCCAAGTGTGGGATGATGTCGCCAAAAAACTCGCAACTACCATCATGAACTGCTGCTGGTTGCTCAATCCCGAAGCCATCATCATCGGCGGCGGAGTTGCCAAAGCCGGCGATTTACTCTTCACTCCCTTGCAAAAGCACCTCTTCTCCCAGCTTTCCGGCCCCTTCAAAGACCACCTCACCTTGCTTCCCGCTCGCTTTGGCTCCGAAGCAGGCATGGTCGGTGCCGCCACCATGGCGCTCGAAGATGCCGGCTTCGACTTATAAAGACTCTCCCCGACTTATCTCCCCAGAAGTCATCCCCAAGCATAGAAATTTCTCGCTTTGCGAAAAACCCCCTTGCTAAAAGCGACGAAGTAAATACAATGCCACAACAACCCAAACCAAATACCTATGACTCCCCGTCAAAAAAAACACGCAAGAAAACCCTATCGTAAAGGATTTACGCTCATCATTACCATCAGTTTGCTGGTATTGCTGACACTCGTAGCCATTGGAATGCTCTCGCTCTCAGCCGTCACCCTGCGCAGCAGTAACCTAGCAGGAGCTCAACGCATCGCCCGCGACAATGCCCGTCTAGCCCTGATGATCGCGATTGGCGACTTACAGAAGAATGCTGGCGCTGACATGCGCATCACAGGAACCGCTGACCTCGGCGGCGACACAGGTGGAGCTCAGCTCAACACAGGCAAAGCTCCCACCAACAATAGCTCCATCAATAACGTCAACAAGGGACTCACCGCAGTCCAAAATGGTAGCCGCTACTGGACTGGTGTCTGGCAACATTCTTCACTGGCCAGCAACACTTCCGCCTTAACCATCGCCCAACAAGCGTACACTCGCACCCCATCTCCATCACTCATCAAGTGGCTGGTCAGCGGAAACGAAATCACCTCCAGCTCTGATGCGATCTTGCCCAGCAACAGTTCCATTTCTGTCAATGCGAGTGGCGAAGTTGGCGATCCAGAGCGTGCCGTAGTTCTTATCGGCAAAAACACCGTCGGGTCGGGCACACCTAGCGCGCTAAACTCACAAATTGCCGTTCCTCTTGTAGCCATCAACACCAGTAAGGCAGCAAAGCCAACAGGTCGCTATGGTTGGTGGGTTGGTGATGAAGGTGTCAAATCCAAGCTCAACGTCACCGGCAAAAATTCGACCACTTTTACCAACCTCACCATGGTGCCAAATCGCCGAGGCTGGCAATCTGTTTCCGGCTTTGGACAATACCCTAGTAATGCTGCTACAAACTCCGACGATGTAGAAAAAATCGTTTCCGTTGGACAAGGTCGTTTGCTCTCAGACTCATTGGGCTCCGCGCTCAAAGAATCCTACCACGCTGCCACAACAGACAGTTTTGGATTGCTCACTGACAACTTGCAAGGCGGCCTCCGCATTGATCTCAGTGGCTACCTGAATCAAGGATCATTTCCCTCAGCCGCCGCAGGATCTACCATTGTCAACTTCCCCACTTCATCTTCTAACATCATTCCCCGCACCGTTGCTCGCTCCATTGCAGGTCCACGCTGGACCCGCATCATCGATTTTTCAAAGCGCGGCAAAAACCTCACAGGAGGCAAGCTTACCGTTTCTGCATCGTCGGGCAGCGCTGATATCATCGCTCCGATCATTTGGGACTTCCGCATTCTGATGGGAGCACGCAGCATTTCCACGACCACTACGGATTATCGACTCAACGCCTGTGGAAAATTTGCCGTTACCATTGCCAATCCATACCCCTACACGCTGGATTGGAATACCCCTCTCATCTTTGAGATCAAAAATGAGACACCTGATGGAAACCGTCCGAGCCGTATTTGGGATGCGACCGGCCAACCTGCATTCATTCCATCAACCCCCTCTGAGCCCGCCGTTTTTAACAACGCTTACTTCAGCATTCCCCGTGGCTCACTTGCCCCAGGTGAAGCCAAGGCATTTGTTAACGTCGGCCGCGTATTACGCCCCGCAAATAGCACTGCGGGAGTCACTGTCAACATGGGAGAATTCGGATCGAGCGGACCAGCCAGCTTAGACAATTGCGTTGAATTGGAAAACACCTCAGTCAACAGCGGAGCGAAACAACTCGACGTCCGAGAAAGCTGGACGACCACCCTTCTCTCTTTGGAAATGCGCACCGGCGGCTCTGCCAGCTCAGGCAGCATTCTTCGTCGCGTCGAGCGCCTTGAACTCGACAACGGATTCTTTGCCCAAGTTCGCCGCCCGATCGATGGCACTATTGCCAAACAAATGACCCGCCCATTCCCATTGCACGTGTTTGCGTTCCAAATCAGCATGCCCGGCGAAGACTATGAATCCATCATTCCCGGTCGTCTGGGCACACGCAGCTCGACGATCCGCACCTTTGCTGACTTCAATCTTCAATGCCAACGCTTCAGCAAAACCATCGCTTCATACAATCCTCCTCCCTTCTTCATGGAGAGCACGGACAGCCTTGCTAAGCTCCCCTTCACTCAGCCTGGTGGCGAGACCGGTAACGCATTTACGAAAAACCTAGCAATTTCGCCCAACTCGTGGGGTCGTTCGATGTTTGCGGGTCCTAAAAAGAATATCCTCTTTGGCATCCCAGAAAATATTGTTTCACTTGGCCAATTGCAACACGCCGATCTTACCAATGATGACACCTTCTCATCCATCGGTCACCAACCCGGCAATGCCGTCGGTAACTCGTATGCGTCCACCTTCGTCAAACGCTCACTCACGATCCAGAATCGCTTTGATTACATCGTCACGGGCTCGCCCAACCAAGGTGAAGCAAAAGCGACAGCAAGGAATTACTACGATCTATCCTACCTTCTCAACACCTCCTTATGGGATACCTTTTTCCTCTCGACAAAAACACCCAATAGCCAAGGAAACTTGCTGACGGATCACTTGGTACCCGTCGGCTCAGCAGTCAATCCCAGCGATCTCAATGATCCCTTAAAAGCGTCCAGCCAATTGGCGATCAATGGAGCCTTCAACGTGAATAGCACCAACAAGGATGCATGGAAAGCATTTCTGGCCAGCACCAAAGGACTCAAACATAGCGCCGATGTCACCGCTCACACCGATTCCATTTTCCCCCGTAGTTCTGAGCAACAAGAAGATGCAAAAAACCCACCAACTGGAACTGGACCAGATTCCTTTGCTGGATATCGCAGACTCAATGACGCTCAAATCGATGCTCTCGCCGAGCAAATCACACGCCAAGTCCGCGAACGTGGTCCCTTCGTAAGTCTGGGACATTTCGTCAATCGTGCCATTGGCGAATTCACTCGCGACACGAAAAAACTGACCAGCGCTGGTGCCATACAGACCGCCATTGACAATGCCGGCCTCAACATCAATCTCGCCGGATCGAATAACATCTTCACTGGTTTCACTGCCACCAAAGACCGAGTCGTGATGTTTGCCGAAGGCGGGGCACCTGCTGCTGACTTAGTCGGTGGCCGCCCCACAGTGCTCGCCAGTGCCAGCAGCGATCCCGATTGGGCGTCCACTTCCCGCGACCTCAATCCCGGAGCCAGCGCCAGCATTATCGCGGAGCGTGGCATGATCAATGATTCACGTTACAAAAACGATCAAGGATTCCGTTCGACTGGTATCCCCGGTTGGCTGACTCAAGCTGATGTCCTCCAAACACTCGGACCACTCATCTCCGTGCGCTCAGACACCTTCAAAATCCGCACCTACGGTGAGGCCATCGATCCCGCAACTGGCAAAGTCGCCGCACGCGCTTGGTGTGAGGCTATTGTCCAGCGCTTGCCTGAATACCTCGACACCATCAATCCCCCCACCGCACGTGACACTGCCCTCAATCCGATCAATCGCGCCTTTGGCCGTCGTTTCGAAATCGTTTCTCTCCGCTGGCTCAACGCCGATGAAATCTAAGATCATGAATATCCTGCGCTTACTAGCATTCACCACCCTCACCCTCCTCAGTGCCGTCCACGGCCAGAGTCCTGCCGAGAGCAAAGTCTCCCTCAAGATTGATCTCGTATCATGGGGCGAGGACATTCCCGGCCTCACCATCAAAAAAGAAGAGGTCAGTGCGCTCGCATTCCGCTACTCGAAAACCATCCGCTACTCGGGCTCTCAAGTCCTCGAAATCAGCCAGACTCCTGGCGCAAAACTTCCCGAGCTAGAGATGTCGGCTGAAGAAAAAGAGCTGATGAAAAAGCTTCCTGCTCCCGTGACTCCTGCCGTGAAACCGATCGATCCAGCTGAAATCCCGCCCGAGATCCTGGCGCGCCGCAAGGAAAACCCGAATCTTGTGGCACTTGCCATGATTCCCGCCAATTCCACCCGTGTAACCGTCTTGCTCGCGCCAGGCAAAGGCGGCACGTTTCAAACCTACGTCATCGATGATGATCCAACCAAGCTCCCCTTTGGAAAACTCCGCATCCACAACTACAGCGCGATTCCGATCGCACTACGCTGCAATGGCACCGAGCTCAAGGAATTAAAAACCCGTGAAGCAATGTATGTCTCCCCCGTGCAAGAGCAAGTCATCTACGAACTGGCATACAAAAAGGACAACGAGTGGCAGATCCAAGAAAACAACCTGCTCCCGATCAATGCTGATGAGCAATCACAAATGATCATCCTCCAGAGCGATGCCAACTTTTTCACCTCCGGTGATGGCTCACGCGGCGGCTACCTCCAAACCGTCGTCCTCAAGCGCCGCAAGGAAGTGGAGCCAGTGGCAACGCCCTGAAATACCACCGATTTCCTGCAATTTATTGATTGATCATTTTCCGCTCATCCCCCACTCTCCCACGCGTGACGCGCACTGACGACCTACGAATTGCTGGAATCAACCCATTGATTTCCCCCTCCATTCTTGCCTATTACTTGCCGATTTCCGAGCAAGTAGCCCAATTGGTATCCTCCACTCGCAACGCTGCCGATGCCATTCTCAAAGGCCAAGACGATCGTTTGCTGGTTGTCGTCGGTCCATGCTCGATCCATGATCCGAAAGCCGCTCTCGAATACGCAGATTTGCTCAAAAAAGAAGCCGATCGCCACAGCAAAGACCTACT
>CANHKJ010000036.1 GCA_947460915.1 Verrucomicrobiia bacterium | reverse complement strand
CAATCAGTTTGCCGATTGGATGGTGCATCCGGAGAACCCGCGCTTTGCCACCGCCATCGCCAATCGCTTGTGGAAAAAAGTTTTCGGCCTCGCCGTGCAAGAACCCGTATCAGACATCGATGATCCCTCCGCCGCCAGCAATCCTGAATTGCTCGCCCACATCACCACATACATGAAACAAGCGAAGTTTGACCTCCGCGAGTTCCAACGCATTTTGTTTCACACCGCCGCCTACCAGCGCCTCGCCAGCAAGGCTCCGGAAGATCCGCAAACCTATCGCTTTGAAGGACCCGTCATCCGTCGCATGAGCGCCGAGCAAGTCTGGGATTCCGTCATAGCCCTGACCACCGGCAGCGATGCCGACCACATCCTTCTGCGCCGTGGCGACACACTGCAGAAAACCGACATCGGCGACAACGAGATCACAGCTGAAGCGGTGAAATCCGTGATCGATGAGCTGAAAAAAGAACGCGTCATGGTGCGTGCCGGCGGCGGCAAAAAAAATGGCGGCAATCCCCGCGCACTCGCAGCCTCTTATGAAGGTGGCATCCCCACCCAACGCCATGGATTGTTGTTAGCCCGCGCCAGCGAAATCCAACAACCCGCTCCGGAAAATCATTTCCTCAGGCTCTTCGGGCAAAGCGATCGCCTCGTATCCGACACCAACACCGTGGACGGCAGTGTGCCCCAACTTCTGCAACTGATGAATGGTCCGGTGCAAGAGATGATCACCAAAAATTCCTTGGCGATGAATGCAGCGGCCCAAGAGAAAAAACCCACCGATCAAATCACCTCACTTTACCTCAGCTTCCTCGGTCGCACCCCAAGCAGTGCCGAGATTGCCAAGTCCACCGAAGCCCTCAAAGAAGGCCTAACACTTTCTGACGTCGCATGGGTTCTCCTCAACTCGCGCGAATTCCTTTTCATCCCGTAATTCTCACAAAAAACTTTCCGACCTTATGAAATCCGATCACACCAAAGTGAATGAAATCACACGTCGCCTATTCGTCGAGCGCATGGCGCGTTCCGCCTTTGGCCTCAGCCTACTTCCCTTCGTTCCCGGTCAAACTCTCAACGCTGCCGAGACAACACGCCCAGCCGAAAACGCCACCTTGCCAGGATTCGGCAAAGCCAAAGCGGTCATCATGCTGCAACTCTCGGGAGGCCTGAGCCAAATTGATAGCTTCGATCCCAAGACGGGAGCCTCCAAAGGCCCTGGCAGCGCTGTCAGCACGAAGGGCGGATTTCAGGTCTCCTCCTTTCTGCCGCAAACGGCAAAAGTCGCCGACAAAATCACCGTAATCCGCAGCATGACTGCGAAGGTCGGCGTGCACGATCAAGCGCGCTACCTGATGCGCACGGGCTTTGAAAAACGCGGCACCATCGTGCATCCTACCCTCGGCGCATGGGCACACAAATTTCTTGGTCCCAGCCACGACACCCTGCCGAGCAGTGTTTGCATCAATCGCCCCGCCAACAACGGCAGTGGATTTTTGCCCGCCACCATGAGCCCGCTGCCGATCATGGATCCGGACGAAGGTCTGAAACATGCCATCAGCCAGGCCGATTCCAGCGTGATGCAAAAACGCCTTGCGATGCTGCGCGACATCGATGGGAAATTCACCGAGTCCGTCAATGACCCGAGTGTGATTGCCTACAACGACTTTTATGAAAGCACCCTGCGCTTGATGAAGGGCAAAGATTTGCAATGCTTCGACCTCAACAATGAGTCCGCGGAATTGCGCGAAAAATATGGCAGAAATCGCTTCGGCCAAGGCTGCTTGCTAGCGCGTCGATTGGTCGAAGGTGGCGTCCGCTACGTCGAAGTCGAAAGCGGCGGTTGGGACATGCACAAAGACATCGAAGGCGGCATGGAAGACCGTGGCGGTGAATTTGACACCGCTTTTGCGGCACTCATCAGCGATCTCGATGCCCGCGGCTTACTCGAAAGTACGATGGTCGTAGTAGCAACCGAATTCGGCCGCAAGCCCAGCTTTGATGGCAGTGGTCGCGGTCACCACCCCTTGGTGTTTTCCTCCGTCATCGCCGGTGGCGGAGCCAAAGGAGGATTCGTTTACGGTGCCAGTGATGCCGAAGGTGGAAAAGTCGAAAAAGACCCTGTCAGCGTCGGCGACCTCCACGCCACCGTCGCCCATGCCTGTGGCATGCCCATCGGCAAATCCATCGTCAGCGCCAGCGGTCGCCCCTTCACCGTCGGCAACAAAGGAAAACCCGTCACCGCGGTTTTTGCTTGATGCTCGGTTGGCCGTGGGTCTTGTCTAACGCTCGGATGGCAACGTTTTTCCAACTGGATTCGTGGCCATCAGTCACAAGATTTCAAGATCGGCAAGAGGAGAAAAACTGGCAGCAGAAAAAAGCATTCGCGCCCGCTTCGCTCAAGGAACAGAGACGCAGAGCAAGAAATGTTTGATGAGACTTCTCCATTTACCGACAAAAAATCTCTGTGTCTCCGCGTCTTAAGCGAAAATTTTCGTTCATTTCTTTTTTTGCGACTCTGTGCCCAACGACGATTTTACCGCATTCTCTGAACGAAAGTCTGGACGCATTTTCTTTCCTCGTGTTGAATCTCGGCATGACTCGACCCGATGGCAGATCTGCCGACCAACTTCGTGAAATTTCCTTTACCCCAAACGTCGCGCCCTACGCACAGGGCTCGGTTTTGGTTTCCTTTGGAAATACCAAGGTGATCTGCGCGTGCAGTGTGGAAGAGGATGTGACGCGTTGGATGAAGCAGCAAGGCGTGAAGGGTGGCTGGCTCACGGCGGAATACTCGATGCTCCCGTATTCGACGCTGGAACGCAAGCAACGCGATATTTCGAAGGGAAAAATCGACGGTCGCTCGTCAGAAATCCAGCGTCTGATCGGTCGGGCCTTGCGCGCGGTAGTGGATCTGAAAAAAATCGGGCAACGCACCTTGTGGATCGATTGTGATGTGTTACAGGCTGATGGAGGAACGCGTACGGCATCGATTACCGGTGCATGCGTTGCCGTTGCCATCGCCTGCAATCGCTTGCTTTCGGCGGGGAAAATCAAAGATTTCCCCTTGAAACAATTGGTCGCGGCGGTGTCTAGCGGAGTCTACCAAGCCACGCCAATTCTTGATCTGAACTATCCTGAGGACAAGGATGCAAGTGTGGATTTCAACGTGGTGATGACCGAGAGCGGGAAATTTGTCGAGGTTCAGGGCTCGGGCGAAGAAGCAGTTTTCAGTGCTGAGGAGATGACGGCGATGCTTGGGCTCGCGCACAAGGGCATTCAGGAGATCGTAGAGCTTCAGAAACAAGCGATTCTCACGGCTGATCGCGTGGAAAATGCGGCCTTGCTCGATCTTGCAGCTGCATTCGGCAAAGGACGCTGATTTTTTGCAAAAGACACGTGTCGACCATGGATCATGGGGATCACCACACAAGCATGGATTAGCTATAAAGAGCTCGATATGTTGACCAAACTCAGCGACAAAGATCACGGCAGCCTGCGTGCTGAAAACGTCAAACGTTTCGTCGGCTTGATCCATTCATATACGGCTTACGCCTCTCATTTGGACAAAATTTACCCCAAAGTCAAAATCAGTTATGCCGCGAAAATAAAATTAGAGGTAGAATTTCTCTTACTCCGCCCAAAAAATGAAGAATTCGAAGGATTTCTCGATTGGGCAAAGATCTCCGAAAGGATTTGTAATACACCTGCTAGCGAAAAATTTACGCGGATTTGATACGAAGGGTTGCACTACACCCCACGCTTGTGCATGGTGACGCCGCGCATGAAACTCATTAGTGGAACAGCTCACAGAGGCCTAGCAGAACGAATCGCCGAGAACTTGGGAACCAAACTTGCGGACGTACACGTCACCGCATTTCCCGATGGCGAGACCTTCGTGAAAATCAACGAAAACATCCGCGGTGCCGATGTGTTCATCATCCAGCCCTCATGCCCGCCAACCAACCACAACATCATGGAATTGCTAATCATGGTGGATGCCGCACGCCGCGCCAGTGCCGGTCGCATCAATGCTGTGATGCCATTTTTCGGCTACGCACGCCAAGACCGCAAGGATCAACCTCGCGTGCCGATCACCGCTAAGCTCGTCGCCAATATGTTGACCGAAGCTGGCGTCGATCGCATCATCACCATGGACCTCCACGCCCCACAGATCCAAGGTTTTTTCGACATTCCCGTTGATCATCTTTATGCCAAACCAGCGCTTATCCACTACCTGCGTGAACAAGGTGCGGGAGCTGATGGCAACCTCACCGTCGTCTCACCCGATGTCGGCGGCGTGAAAATGGCTCGTGCTTACGCAGATGCCTTAGGTGCCGATCTCGCTATCGTAGCCAAACACCGCGTCAGCGCGACGAAGGTCGAGGCGATGAACGTCATCGGTGAAGTCGAAGGTCGCGATGTCTTGCTCGTCGATGACATGACCGAGACCGCAGGCACGCTCTGTGCCGCAGCAGAAATTCTCCAGCGCAATGGCGCCCGCCGAATTTATGCCGGAGTCTCTCACGCCGTCCTCGGCGACATGGGCCGCGAGCGCATCAAAGCCTCTGCCATTGAAACCGTGATCACCACCGACTCCGTACCGATGGCGAATGGCGAAAAAGTTCACGCCGTCGAGATTGCCCCATTGCTCGCCGAAGCCATCCGCCGAATCAACGGCGGACAGTCCGTGACCTCGTTGTTCGAGGTCTGAGCCTAAAATCACAACGGATTTACCACAAGCCGCACGAAGTGCTTCACCTCACCCTCGGGCAGAGTGTAGAACACTTTTGTGGGGTCAGAGTCATCGACGTCGGCAGCAGGAGCCGTTGTCCAGTTGGTCAGATCTTCTGAAATTTGCACCACATACGAAGCCAAAGCCGCAGGATCACGTGGCCAGGTCACCGAGCCATCGACCACCGCTGGATTGGCCGTCGCTCCCGAGCCAGTAAGACCCATGAAATACTCGACACCATTGGCCACACCGTCGCCATCAGCATCAGCCGATGCATTTTGACTAGAGGCATTGGTTTGAGCCCAAGCAGGATAACCAAACATTCCCACACGCAGCATCCCTGAGCCCGTCAGGTAGGACACTTTCGTGAGTGCAGCGGATGTCAGCGAACCGTAAATCCCCGGAGGCTGAGCGACGCCATCGACGAAAAGTTGATCGATCGAGTCCACCGCGCTATGCGTCAGATCCACTAGAGCTCCAGCAGCAATGCGCACATCGGCACCGTCCGCCAAATACGCCTGGCTGATCGATAGCGTACCGCCATCTACTGTGGTATCACCCGTGTAAGTATTCATGCCAGTCAATACTTGCGTGCCTGTGCCCACTTTAGTGAAAGAACCCACCGCCTCGTCGTTGGCAAGCACTCCAGCAAAAGTGCCGCTGCCATTGTCTACACCGAAAGTGATCTTGGACGCATAAGAACCCGGTGCGCCGTAGCCGACTCGAATCACTCCCTCACCCGTGATTGCATCCACGAAAATTCCACCATTTTCGACAATCGTTGCCTCAGAGGCATCGAACAACGCACCCGCAGCGACATGCAAATCCGCTTTGTTGTTTGTCCAATTTTCATTCGCATTGCTGCCCGCGATCAACGATCCCTCCTGCACGTCAATCAAGGCTCCAGAATCCATCGCAAAGGTCGCCGCACTGGCAGCCCAAACGAGTGTGCCCGGACCAGACTTAATCAACTGACCAGCTCCCGAAATCACACTTGTTGGCATGTTACGAATTGCGGCAAGCGGCACGTTGATTTCCATCTGAGCAGCACTGGCGATCGTAAATGCATTGCTCGCAATGTTGTTGAGAAAGACCACAGAACCCTCATTGACCGTCACAGCACCTGTGCTTCCTAACACAGAAGGAAATGTCGTAGTCCCAGCACCGTCATGGAACAACTCACCCGTGCCAGTAATCGCATTGGCTATGCTGATCTCATCACTGCGATCAATTACTAAAGTGCCATTGTTTATGATATCGCCAGAGCCCACCGATCCCGTCGTGCCACCATCTCCCAGTGCCAGCGCGCCTTGAGCAATGGTCGTGGGACCCGTGTAACTATTCGTGTTAGCGAGTGTCACTTTTCCTGAGCTCGATTTCAAAACTGCGCAAGATCCAGTGATGCCATGAGATCCACTAAAGGTATAATCCACACCGAAGGGATCAAGCAGTACGGCAGAGGGACTCACATCCGCACCATTGATCGACACAGCAAACGATGTTGCCGTTTCATTGAATACCACTGAGTCACCCGCGGCGAAATTGGTAGCATTGCCATTGCTGGTCCAGTTTTGCACACCACCAACATCCGGTGCTGAACCGCTATCCCACACCGAGCTTACATTGCCATTCCAGTTCACCGTACCAAGCCCAGTAATTTCCAAGCGCACAACATGAGTCGGAGCATTGGTGGAATCTTGTACCAGCGATGCGCCCATCCGCGAGGGCAACTGCAATGTAAAATTTGCGAGGTTGATCGGTGTGCTCGACTGATATTCGAAAAGATCATACTCTCCGACAGATAGTCCAACATCGGCTACAACTTTCAGCGTATGACCACTCGCTACCGAAAAGGAATCGACCTTGTTGATCTTCGTCGAGTCGACTCCTGGTCGATACTCCGATGTCGTGCTCGCGGCCAATGCCACTTGATCATAGGCCGTCGTCTCCGTTTGCACCAAGCGATCAGGCACTTGCACTGGTCCATTGGTGAGAGCGTTAAGAATGTCATTCGTCGTGTCCGTGGCATCAAAGGTCACCACCCGAGCATCATCGGCCAGACCGTCAAAATATGCACCACCTCCTGGGTTTACACTGAAATGCATGAAGTCATTTGCTGGAGTTCCCGAGTAGGTTCCACTTGCCACACCGTTGATGTAAAACGTCGTAACGCCTGATTGGCGAACGAGTGCCAAATGCACCCAGGTACGTGGAGAAAAACTTCCACTCACGCCGTTGCCTTGACCGATCCACGCAACATTGTGCGCGCTCGCAGCCCAACCATTGCTAGAAAGGGAAAGCTTGAAGGCCCCAGTTCCACCTCCCATTGTTATCACGTCGCCTTGATTGGGGCCATCAATAGTCGCCGCACGCGCAAAAACCCCAAACGCGAAGTTGTCATTTGCTATGCCTGTTGGGCTAGCCGCATACCAACCTGAGTTCGCTCCATTGCTCGTATCCAGATAGGCACTCGAACCGGGAGCGAAGACTCCTGCTGATCGCACGAAAACACCCGAGGTGCCGCTGATCGCATTGGAAATGTTTTGCGCACCAGCCGGCGTGCCTCCCAGTGCCGAGTCGATGGGGCCATTGTTCGCATCCAGCGATCCAGCCTCACCAAGACGAAATTCCACCACCGGAGTGATGGCTGCCACAGCAGGAAACACAGAAAATAGACAAAATGATGCCTTGAGGCAGAATGAGGTTTTCATAGGATATCGAATAGGGATTTTTATTTTGTCACGAAAGTGACACTAATAAAAATCCACGAACTCTCGATCATGGCAAGCAAAAAATGAAAAGCCACTGAGTAATCAATGTACACGAGCGAAAATCCATCTCACAACTTACCCTGCTTCGCCGCTTTCCGTTCTCTCAAGAACGTGATCACCATCGGCAACAAGGAAAAACCGATAATTCCAAAGACCACCAGCTCAAAGTTTTCTTTCACAATCGGAATCGCGCCAAAGAAATAGCCCAAGGGAATCAGCGAACCAACCCACAGCAGCGCTCCACTAACATTGTAGAACATAAATTTGCGCAGATCCATTTTCCCTGTGCCAGCCACGAAGGGTGCAAAGGTCCGCACAATCGGCACAAAGCGAGCAATGATTATGGTCTTCCCGCCGTATTTATCAAAAAACGCATGGGTTTTCTGAATGTGCGATTCTTTGACGATCCTCGGAAATTTTTTCATCATCCACTGTCCCGCTAAGCGACCAATCCAGTAGTTGACAAAATCTCCTAGCACCGCCGCCACAAACATCAGCACACCACAGAGCCAGAGGTTCAGCGAAGCTGTGTGCGACACGGCACCTACGGCAAAAAGTAGCGAATCCCCAGGTAAAAAGGGCGTCACCACCAATCCTGTCTCACAAAAAATAATCGCAAACAAAATGGCGTAAATCCATACGCCATACTGAGTGATGAGCTCAGCCAATTTCACATCGAGATGGAGGAAGTATTCAAGAATCGTAGACACGCCCCTACCATCCCCAAGATCACCGAAAGTGCAAGCAAGATTGCACACTTCATGAAATTTTCACAGTATCCTCCTCCTCACACCGCATCGGCGATTTTGAGGCCGTCTAGCGCAGCGCTGACAATGCCACCTGCATAACCTGCACCTTCGCCACAAGGAAAAAAGCGCGCCACTTGCGGGTGTTGCAATGTTGTTTCATCACGCGGAATCCGCACTGGTGAACTGGTCCGCGTTTCAAAGCCCAAGAGCAATCCATCCGTGCCCGTGTAGCCGCGGATTTGGTTGCCGAAAAGTCGCAGCCCTGTGCGCATCCGCCTCACCATCCAGCTCGGCATGATTTCATGCAAAGGGGCTGACGTCGCTCCGGGGAAATAACTCATCGTCGGCAGGGTATCGGAAATTTTTCCACTCAGGAAATCACCCACGCGCTGACCTGGAGCCTTCTGTCCCCCGCCGCCCGCTTGTTTTGCCGCGCGTTCCAGATGTTTCTGAAAAGCGATGCCCGAGAGAATGCCGTGCTCAGCGACAAAGGGCTCCGTGTCCTCAGGTTCCACCGTGACAACCATCCCGCTATTCGCAAAAGGCGAGTCGCGCCGCGCCAGGCTCATGCCATTGACCACCACCTCGTCATTTTCCGTCGCCGCCGGCACGATCCAACCACCAGGGCACATGCAGAAACTATGCACGCCTCGGTCATCAATCTTCGTCGCCAAGCGATACCGCGCTGCAGGCAGCATCCGTGGTCGCTCTTCACCGCGCGGAATATGGTATTGCACCTGATCGATCAAGGCCTGCGGATGCTCGATCCGCACTCCGACCGCGAAGGCTTTTTTCTCTAACAAAATCTTTTTTTCCGCCAGCACCTGATAGACATCACGTGCCGAGTGCCCCGTTGCCAAAATCACCGCATCACCTTCGATGCATCGACCATCAGCGCAGACAACGCCTCGCATCACTTGGTTCTCGATCACGAAATCGACAACCTTCGCTTGGAAATGCACTTCACCCCCAGCTGAAATGATCGATTGCCGGATCGCCTTGACCACATTTGGCAGTAAATTCGAGCCAATGTGCGGATGCGCATCGGTGAGAATTTTTTCTGGAGCACCATGAGCCACCAAAACCTCGTAAATCGTCGCCACTGGTCCGCGTTTGGTGGCACGCGTGTAAAGCTTGCCATCAGAAAATGTGCCCGCACCACCCTCGCCAAAGCAATAGTTGGAGTCCTCCACCACTCGACCCTCACGCAGCAAGGGTGCGAGATCGAAACGTCGTGCGCTGGCATCTTTACCACGTTCTAACAAAATCGGCTTAATCCCCCGCTCCAGACAGCGCAACGCGGCAAACAATCCCGCGGGACCACAACCAACGATCACCGCCACGCGCGGTTTTGTTGGCAAAAGATCACAATGCCAAACGGGAGTCACATCAGGAGGCAAGGGTAGATCGATGCCGACATCGATGCGCAATTGCACCTTAATCGTGCGCTGCCGAGCATCGATCGAATGCTTCCGCAACTTCATTGAGGCAATGCGCTGCGGTGCGATTTTCAATCGATCCGCAATCGCCTTGCGCCACGCACCCAGATCCTCTGACTGCTTCAAAGGTAAAATAATATCGACTGTCTCCATCGCGTCCGCCACATGCCGACTCAAGCATGCCAGTTACCATTTGCAAAGCTTTTCCTTGAGAATACAAGCGCATCAAAAATTGCCGAACCTTCTGGGGCGGCGGATGAAATCAACGAACCGCAAAGTCGCTAAGGTCGCAGAGACGAACGCTGAGTTTTTTCAATCAACTCTTCTTTTTTCTCCGCGTTTTTCTCCGCGAACTCTGCATCTCTGCGCTTCGTTCTATAAACATCCCTAGCAAAATCCATTTCGCCATGCCTCCTCATCATTTTTATTGGGCTTGGCGAATGGAATCTGCACCAAGGAGCGCAAGATAGATTAAACGATCACTCCGTCTCACTGCAAGCCAGCTTCCACAACGCAGCCTGGGAGTTTTTTGCGCAACTCCTCAATACCCGCTGGTGTCACCTTACTTTGCCAAACATAGAGACGTTTGAGCTTGGGCAGGGCGGCGAGTTTTTGTAATCCAGCATCAGTCACGCCTGTACCGTAGATGTTGAGGCTTTCGAGCGATAGCAACTTGGCGACATGATCCATACCGATGTCGGTGACCTTGCTTTCGGACAAGCGCAGGCTGCGTAGATCTTTCGCGTTGGTCAGAGAAGCAAGGGCTGCATCGGTGATCGCGGAGGCAGACAAATCAACGGCAACCAGAGACCCGATCACAGGACCGATTTTCTCGAAATCGGCATCGGAAAATTTCCCGCGCATGCTGACGGCAGTGAAGGTCAGGCCATTCGAGTCTTGGGACTCAAACTGGACCGCACCAGGATAAGCTTTTTGGATTTCACCGAGAGACTTTTTGATTTCCTCACGCTTGGCACCCAGGTCGGCAGTGGCCGCAGCGGCTGCTTCTTTTTCAGCAGGATCGGCGGCTTTAGAGACAGCAGTTGACACTTTGATCAAAGGCGCCACTTCGGCGGGCGGATTGGCTTCGCTGAGCTTGAGTTCATTGGAGGCACCACTGTTGATCCACCACTTGATGACCGTCAATTGCTCAGGGGTGAGACCGGGTTTTTCGTCAGGAGGCATGCGCTCATCGTCATCGATGGGCAATTCGCAACGAATGATGATATTGCTTTCATCGGCCTTACCGGGTTCCAGTCCGGGACCTTCTTTGCCGCCTTTGACCAGAAGCTCATAGGTATCCATGCGCAGCTTGCCCTTGGTTTTCTCCTCGTTGTGGCATTTCCAGCACTTTTCTTCGAGCATCGGCGCTACGACGTTTGCATAAACCAATGGATCGGCAGCAGCTGCATTTTCATCAACCTCAGCCACAGCCTTACCACCCAAAAGTGGCTTCAGAGCAGGAGGTGCGTATTTGGCAAGATAATCAGGTCCGTGTGTGAGCGATGCACCATCGTGACTGGCAAAAGCCATTACACCTCCACTGGCAACGAGCAGGGAGCGATAATACCACACCGCAGAGGCACCGGCGTCCGACCAAGCTTTCACGATGAAGGCCAGGATGGTGACGCAGGAAAAAATGATACCGCCCCAGAGGTGGCGATTGGCGGTTTCTGATTCAGCCCAGTCACTTTCACCTTGAAAGAGAAGAAAACCTGCCAGCACAGCGACGACGGACGAAGCTGAGGCAAAGAAAAGTGTGGTGCGTGTGGTGGTCGAGACGCGACGGGTGATCATCGAGCCGAACTCCATCAAGATGGCCAAAGTCACCATGCCGATCGGCAAGTGCAGCAACACGGGGTGGAAACGCCCCAGAAAGCGCATCATGTTATTCGATGTTTCTTCTGAAGGTGGACCAGCCAAAAAGGGCATGGCCACGAGGGCGACACAGGTAATCAGGCCCAAAACAGTGAGGACAACGGGCTTGCGAGCTTTGGTTTCTTCCATAGGTTGATTCATTGATACATCAAATTACGCGCAGTCCTAGCACAATCTTTCGGGAAAAATGCGTTCGGCTCCTGCTTTTCGTGCCAGCGTGCGACTCAGACGTCGATCGTGGGTCCAGTCTTACTTGGCGGAACATCCGTAGGCTTCTGAGGCCCAAGCGGTTTCCCAGACTTGGTGCGGAGGAATGGAATAAATCGAGTCAAGTCGATGCCAAGGTATTCCATGGATTTGGTAAATATCACCAGAGCGATGGCTTCATCGATGAAAAAAAAGGGAAACGGCGGCAAATCAAATGGAGTAAAAATGACAATTCCACTCAAGAGTGCAAAAATCGCAGCAAAAAACTTCTTCATGAGACAAAAATATACTGCTTTTCGCCAGCTGCAAATGAATTTTCTTGAGAGCTAAATCACCCAATCACTCGTAGCGCAATTGTGCAGAAATCTTGGCATCTTTGTCGCTCCGGAAGCGCACCCAGTAGGCCGAGAAAGCTACGGGGAACTCGTGTTGCAGGGATTTTCCGGCAGTGAGTTCGAGGCTCTCGTAGGTGACCCAGTCGCCATAGCCACTGATGTCGACTTCTACTACGACCGTAGTAGCTGTATCGGCTTCGAGCGTGAGCGTTTTACGATCGTAGCCGGTCATCAGGTAGGGATCGGAATTTTCGTTCGCCTTGACGCTGGTGTTTTTCCATGGACCACCTTCGCCGACGGCTTTGCCGAGTTTCCAGGCATCGTCAATAGCACCCACCCAGACAGCGGCTTTGCCGTCATCGGAGCGGATGATGTGTTTGTTGTCAGTCGCTTGGCTGCTAATGCCGCTGAGCACAAACAGTCCATGCCACGAGCAAAAATCTTGGATCATCAAGTTGTGTGTGGCAACAGGACGCACCATCGCAAAGCCGCCAGCATTTTCGGCAGGGAGTTCGTAAAAGGTGCCACAGAGATTGAGCAAATCGCGCTCGGTCGCCACCTCACGGGCAATGCGAGTTTTCGCCATGACTTCAGGTTTCGCATAGTCGGCTGCTCCGCGCGGAAAACGCCAGCGGCGGCCTTTGTCGTCGATCAGCAATGCCGAAGCCTCATCGACGCTGTAGGCTTTCTCGGGCATGCGCGTGGTTCTTGCGATATTATCAGCGAGAGAGGCATCGTCTTTACGCGTGAGTTTCATGTCGTTATTCATGACATAGAGACCATTGCTGCTGCCATCGGCATTCGTAGCAACATAGCCAAAGGTGAGTGCATCGTCATCGAAGGCGCGCATGCGACCACTGATCACAGTAGTATCTTGCGACTTGGCCAGTCCGGCGAAAAGTTTCGCATCAGCCTCGGTGTGGCGGGCTTCGTTGCGATAGGTAAATTGTGCCGTGACGCTTGCGCAATCTTGTTGCGGTGTGACGCGAATCCACACGCCTGGTGCGTCTTTCGCAAAGCTGTGCACGGTTGTTTTGCCAGGAGCTGCGCTGATCGTTTCGAACTTGCTCCATGTGCCATCGCCGTTGCGATCCACTTCTAACAAAAAGTCGACAGCTGTCTTTTCAGTGTGCACTAAATGCATGGCGCGATGATCGTAACCTGCAAAGAGGTAAGCATCGGATGCTTGGTCTTTCTTTGACGCATCTTGCAACCAGACCGAACCGCGACCAATCGGTGTACCGAGTTGATCGAGGGTCTCATGCGAAGCGAACCACAGATTCGATTGCGAACGCGGTGGCGCAATTTCTCCTTTGGCACTGCGTTTGTTGAGGAACTCGGACTTGGCTGTGTCGTCACAACCGAAGACTACCTTGCCATTCCATTCACAGAAGTCGCCAATGACTTTCAGGTAATTCGAACGTGGGGCGATGCCTGCCGATGAAGCAGGTGTGAAATTTTTCGGAAACTTCCAAAAGGTGCCGTGCATGGTCATCAGGAAATCCTTTTCGCCGATGTCGCGAATGCGTGGCCACTCGGTATTCCAACCGTGGGCACCGTCATACGAATGCGAGCCTTTGGGCAATCGATAGGCTGTCCACTTGCCTTGATGCAAGCACATCAAAATCAACGAGCGATGATCCCAACCGACAGACCACAGGGGAGCATCGGGGCTTTCGGCTTTGCCCATGATACCACCTGGGCCAGTGACCTCGGTGAATTGATTGCGGCGCACCACCGTCCATTTCTCGGCCTTGCCATCCCACTCGGCAAGCACACCGCTGGGCGTGCGCGGATTGACTTTGGCATCGTTGCCGTGCTCGCCATTGTTGGAATAAACATAGCGGCCTTGGGCCGAATAGAAGCCTTTGCCGTGGTATCCGGGCAGGTTCGCCTTGCGGCCTTCTTTGTTTTCCGTGATGCCCTTTTTCTGCGCGCCACCGATTTGCAATTGCTCATCAATCCACAAATCTGTTACCGCGAGCGTTTTTACATCCACTTCGTAAATGCCTTCTTCCATGGTCGCATAGACGATCTTGCTCGCAGGATCGGTGAGATGGCGGGCGTGCCCCGTGTGACGACCAAACATCGTGCTGTAAGGGATCGTGCGGACATTGCGCTTGGCATCGATGATGTAGGGTCCAATGAAAAGTTGCTGCGATTCTTCGTGAATCATGCGGTTCGCAGGAGTGCCGCCGATCGACTCAGGACGCACGGTTTTTTGCAAGTCGCTTGTGATTTCGTAGAGTTTATCGGACGATCCTTTTGGCAAGTGCGGTCCATAGGTGATCACCCACAAACGATCCGCCCAAGGCACTACAGCGCCTGTGCCACATTCGCCTTCTTTGTTTGTTAGAACGAGATGCGGATAGATACCCGAAAATTGCAACTGAGCCGAAGCAACAGCAGTCAGAAAAAACAGAGATGAGAGTGTGCGAAGCATGAGAAGTTGCCCATATACGCCAGAAAGGCTGTCATTTTGTCGAAAAAAGCGCATCGCGAATTCAAGTTTCTCCATTCAGCCGCTCATATCTGCGACACTCAACGATTCGTGTGTGACTGAGACCTCCATAATCAAAGACCTTAGGTTTTCTGACTACGAAAAATTGGCCAGTTTTTATCTGGGGCGCGATTATGACCTCTACAACGAATCGCTAGGAGATGATCTGGTGCTCTAAGATTCGAAGGCGCATCGATCCAGCCCTGTCTCACTCAGCCCTGAGACCCTCAAGTCCACTCCAGCCGACATTAAAGTTGAACTTGTCGGGCTGCTCTAGCTGCCCTATGACTAACGCGACAACCCTGCTCGGTAAAAACGATGAACTCCACTCCCTATCAAGGCACCATTACACTCGACGAGTATGTAACCGCACAAAAGATCCTCAGCTTCCGGCGCAGGTTATGGTATCGAGGGATCATCGCACTGGCGGGATTGTATTGCCTCTATCGCGCCCTAAGCGCCGAACAGATCGACTTTTTCTACGGATCACTGGCGGTTTATTTTATCGTAGTGTTATTAGTTCTATCGCCGATTATCTTCCGACGTCGTTGTCGCAAGCAATACACGAGCTATAAGCGCATTCATGATGAGATCAAAGGCTACATGGATGAAGAAGGCATCTACACCTACGATGACCGCGATCAGCCGGCCCTCACAAATTGGTCACGATTCATCAAATTTCAATCCAAAGATGGCCTTCTCCTTATTCATCTAAACGAGTTGTTAGCCATCATACTTCCACATCGTTTTTTCAACGAACCGGATCTCGCTTCAGCACAGGAGTTACTGGCAAAAAAACTCGGCAAATAAATTGCACGGAGACTCAGCAGGCTCACCCCAACACCATCTGCCGGAAGGTCAGGTTGATGCGTGCAGTTTTTACCGCCTTCATCGGCGGGATGCGATGCAACCAGCATTGCTGAGTAGCTTCTCGCATGACCAGTAAGGAACCATGGGAGAGTGTTATTCCGCAGGATCGCGCTTCTCGTTTGTGCTTGAAGCAAAACCTGCGCTCGGCACCAAAGCTTAGCGAGGCAATGGGCGATTGAGCTACGATCGATGCCTCATCGTCACTGTGCCAGCCCATGCCTTGTTCGCCGTGATGATATAAGTTCAGCAAGCAAGAATGAAACACCACGCCGCAGCGTTTTTCGACGATTGATTTTAGGGCCAACAGCGGTTCCGACCAAGCATGTGGATGGCGCACCACGCCAGAGTATCGATAGCTGATGCCCGCATCTGCATACCACGCCACCTCACGCGCCGTCACGATGCGTTTGCCAAACATCATGACTTCATCGTGCTGCCATGGCACAGAGTGACGCAACTCCTCCATCCACGCATCGGCTTCACGCGGAGAAAAAATCACTCCATGATCAAATACCTCGCCATCGTAAGGCAAAAGATTCTGCTGAGGATCAGGAGAGAAAAGATTAGTCATGGCGGTGGAAAAATACGACTGGTTTTTCGCCAATGCAAGCGGAAGACGGCACAATGCGACTATGCCGTTCAAACTCGCCTTTCGTTGAGGAATACTTTTGCGGCGATTGGGTGACGATGGACGGACAAGGATAAGGGCATCGAGCAAAAGTGATAGATGCACTTCATCAACAACTCGTCTGATATACACGTAACCTGAAAGATTAAGCACTGCTCTTTCACTTGATAGCCCTGCCTGCGCTTTAAAGTCCCACTTTTCCCTTGCCGCAGAGCTACGATTGCCGATGATAACAGCATGACACGCAGAGATTTTCTCCATGGTAGCGCCGCGCTCGGGTCCATCTGGACCATCGGGGCCGCGCCTGCGATCCACACCACGCCCGATCACAAGGGCATTCGCATTCGCGAGGTGAACATGAAATTCATCGAGCACAAGTATCGCATGCCCTACAAGTTTGGTGGCACCGCCGTCGATCGCGTGACCATGCTTCACGTCGATGTCTCCGTGGAAGGAGCCAATGGCAAGATCAT
>CANHKJ010000035.1 GCA_947460915.1 Verrucomicrobiia bacterium | reverse complement strand
TCTGATACAAAAACCCCCAGTGCATGGCTTTTCGGCTATAGCACTAGGGGTTGTATTTTTTGGACACTAGACCGATTCAGGTCGGCATTGGTGCTTATTTTTCAGCTTTGGACTGAATGGTGATTTTCAGCGCGTTGTCTTTTCCTAAGTATTGCTTCGCGAGGGCGTTGATTTCATCGAGGCTGATGCTTTCGTAATCTGCTTTGCGATTGCGGGCAAGGTCGAGAATTTCGGGCTTTTCTTGGCAACGCATCATCACGGTGCTGAGCCAGTAGCTATTGTCGCGCAGGGTTTTATCCATGGCAGCAAGAGTGGGTTTCAGTGCTCGGTCGAGCTCATCAGCCGTTGCCCCTTTTGCGGCGAGTTTATCACCGATGTTAAGAATGACGTCTAAAAGTTTTTCGAGATCCTCGGGCTTGCCAATCGACATAGCGGAGATAAAGCCATATTTTTCAAGGGCATCGGAGCCATCCACGCCAGCATTCGGGCTGTAGGAGGCTCCGAGTTTTTCGCGGATTTCTTCTCGCAGGCGATCACTCAAAATTTCGGAAAGCACATTGAGACGGCGACTTTCTTTGGTTTGATCGCGTAGGCCTTTGGTTTTCCAGTTGATCATGGCGACGGCTTGGGCGACTTTGCTGTCATATGATTCATCGCGACGCGCTGGAGCTTCAGGAGTTTTTACTTGGCGAAGGGAGCTGAGGTCGGTGGTATCTGCAATGCGCTTGGGCAATGCGCCAACGGTTTTGAGTAACAGAGGAAGGAGGCTTTCCTCAGTGAAATCACCGACGATGCTGAGTTCAATCGGGGCGGTGGTGAGTGCTGGTGTGAGCCATTGCTTGACATCTTCGACGGTGTACTTTGCTAGCACGGATGTGGGTGGCATCATGTATCGCGCGTCATTGCCGTGGAGCCATGCCTCAATCTGGGTTTGCGGACCTGCTTGTGAGTGCTTGAGCTGTTGATCGATCATCGGCAACGCGGCCTTGAACTGGCGCAGCGCTTCATCGCGATATCCCGGATCAAGGAGTGATGCACAGAAGAGCTGCAATTGGAGTTCCAAATCATCTGGCGTGGTTTTTCCTGAGAGAGTGAAGGCATCTTCACCGATACCGAGGGTGACATCAACGTTTTTACCTGCAAGGATTTGTTGCAATTCATCGGTGCTATGCTTGCCGAGACCCCCTGCATTGTAGAGAGCATTGGCAAGAAGATTGAGACCGGGTTTGTCCTTGGGCATGGTGAGCTGTCCATTGCCAAATCGCGCAATCATACTGATGGCGTTTTTGGTGAAATCGGTACGTTTCAAGTTCACGCGAATGCCATTGCTTAGTTCGAACTGGGAGATTTCGAGATCGGTAACATCATTGCGTTTCACGACGCTACCCTCAGGGCCGAATTCTGTGTAGCCAAAAGTCTGACTAACTCGTTGTTCTGGGGCTGTGACAGCTGTTTTTGCGGATTCTGCATAAAGTGCGGCGAGTTCATCTTTGCTTGATTCCGGAGCTTCTTTGGTGCTGAGGATGAGATGATAACCGTCAGCTTGCCAGAATTCTTGGAATGCTTTTTGGCATATGGTAGCATCGATGGCATCGAGTGCTTTTTTCGTGAGATCGAGATCGGTTTGCGGAGAGGAGAATACCGAGCCATCGTTGATCGACTGCGCGAGTGCGGTTGCTAGGGCATCGGATTTACGGGTTGCAGCAGCTTTGAGTTGTTGCTCGTAAGCATTAAGAATGTTCGCTTTAGCCTCCTTGAGCTCATCTTCTGTAAAACCGAATTCGAGTGCTCGGCGAAACTCTTGTTCTAACACTTTTACGGCGTCTTTCCAGTTGTCGTCTTTGGCGGTGATGTCGATGCTGCCCATGTCGACAAATTGAAACATCGGACTGCGTGAGGCGCTGCCAGAGAGGATGCTGGTATTTTCCTGTTTGCTGATGCGTTGGAATCGGCGGTTGAGAATCGAGTGAGCTACGCTAAGTGGCATGCGTGAAGCACGGACCTCTGAGGTGTCAGGAAGCACCGTGTAGGGCTTGATCGAGAGCAGCGAGATATCGGTGCTGGATAATTCTTTATCGGTAAAAAGAGCAGCTTGAATGCCTTGAGGTGCTTCGATTTTTCCGAGATCGGGATTTTCGCCCGGGCTTGCGGGGTTTTTCATGTCACCAAAGGTCTGTTTGATCATATCCTCGGTAACCTTCGGGTCGATATCGCCAACGACGATGAATGTCATGCGTTGAGGTGTGTAGTATCTGCTGTAAAAGTCGACGAAACGATCACGAGGAGCCGTGCTGATCACTTCTTCCGTGCCAATCGGAAAGCGGTTGGGGAGGAGAGATTGAGGAAGAAGTTGGCTGAATTGCTTCTGCATCATGCGGTAGTTCACGGAATCACGGCTGATTTTTTCTGAGAGAATGACGCCGCGTTCTTTGTCGATTTCTTCTGGTTTGAGAAGGGCTCCATCGGCGAAATCGCGCATGACTGTGTAGGCGAGCTTCACGGTTTCTTCGGAGAGATCGGGTAGATCGAGCATGTAAACGGTCTCGTCAAAAGAGGTGTAAGCATTGACGTGAGCTCCGAAGCCGATGCCGAGGCGTTGCATGCGCGGCACGAGTTCATCGGGGGTGAAATTTTTGGAACCATTGAAGACCATATGCTCCAAGAAATGGGCCACGCCGCGTTGGTCATCTGCCTCCATGAGAGAGCCAGCGGCGATGTGCATGCGCACGGAGACGCGTTGAGGTGGTTCGCTGTTCGGGTAGATCATGTAGCGCATGCCATTGGGCAGGGCACCAAAGGTGGTCTTGGAATCGGTTGCGATGTCGGAACTGGAGTGAGGCCAAGGCTTAGAGGGGGCGATGGCAACGGTGGCATCTTCCTTGATGGTTGGCTTAGAGCCTTGGTCTTTGTTTTGGTTTCTGCCCCAATAAAAAAAGGCGACAGCTGCTACAGAAAGTAGCACAAGGAGCGGGATCGTTTTGCGCATGCATTGATTGGAGCGTAACCAGAGGAAGAATCAATGAGATTTTTTTCCAATTTGAAAAATCGTTGTTGTCAAATCCTGGAAAGTATGTTGCATTCTCGCCCCGTAACAAGGTTACGCGCACGTGGCGGAATTGGTAGACGCGCTAGTTTCAGATACTAGTATTGGCAACGATGTGGAGGTTCGAGTCCTCTCGTGCGCACTTAGTTATTTCGAGTGATTTCGAAAATGATGATAGATTACCCAAACGCAGTTGAGTCATTTGCGTGTAAATAAAAAAATGGATTGTTCGTGAGGTTAAACTTCTTGCACTTTTTCCACGAAATCATTCACTCGCCAGAATACTTTCGTTACTCGGATTAAATCAATCGCGTTACGAGGGAATTGATTTTTCTCATCAGGCTAGGTCCGCATAGGTGCAGAAAGTATCGCTTCACACATGCGCAAGGCATCAAGATTGCTTTTTACCTCATGCACACGATGCAGCATGACACCTTGTTCGCGACCGTAAGCTGTTAGGGCAATCGTTGACCAAGAACGTGACTCGATGCCTGCCGAGCCCGTTCGTTTTGCGATAAAAGATTTTTTGGATACGCCTAACAGAATTGGGCGATGATGGACCACTAGGCGCTGAAGATTTTCCATCAGAGTCCAATTGTGCTCGACGCTCTTTCCAAAACCGATACCGGGATCGAAGCATAGACGATCCGCTGAAATACCTTCTTGCGTTAGGGTTTGGTAGCGTTCTTCAAAAAACTCACGTACGCTGTTGACGACATCATCGTATTGCGGATTGACTTGCATGGTGCGCGGATTGCCGAGCATGTGCATGATGATAATCCCGCAATCGGATTCCCGACAGACATCAAGCATGGCTAGATCATGCCGTAGGCCGCTGACATCGTTGATGATGTTGGCTCCAGCCAATAAAGCTTCTCGGGCGACGATGGCTTTGGATGTATCGATGGAGATCAGGCCACTCCAATTTTGGCGAAGGGATTCGATGACTGGAATGACACGTTGGATTTCCTCTTCAGCCGAAACCTCGGGAGCGCCGGGGCGTGTGGACTCACCGCCAATGTCGATGATTTCTGCACCTTCCTCGATCATTTGTAATGCGTGTTGTAAGGCGAGTTCACGCGTTGCATGAGTGCCGCCATCAGAAAAAGAATCGGGCGTGGTATTGAGAATGCCCATGATCATGCCGCACTCAGCTAGGTCAAGCATGCAGCCGTTGATGTTCCAATTCATGAGAGCTGAGCTAACGGTGGGAGCGCAGGCTTGGCAAGCAAATGATGGAATGAAAACGAAAAAGCCCGCTGCTTGATGACAGCGGGCTGGGTATAGAGCGTGGTGTTAGCAAAAAAAATCGCTTATTTCCCAGGAGGGCGACCACCTTTGCCGCCGCCTTTAGGTCCGCCTGGACGACCTGGTCCGCCGCGTTGTGGTCCAGCTGCTTTGCGTTCTTCTTCGCTCAGTTTGCCATCGCCGTCTTTGTCGAATTTTTCGAGCATTTCTTTTTTGCGAGCTTCTTGCATGGCTTTGCGCTCATCTTCGCTGAGCTTGCCGTCACCATCGGTGTCGAACTTGGCCTGGGCTTCTTTGCGCTTGGCTTCGAATTCAGCACGAGCAGCGGCGCGTTCTTCGTCGTTAAGTTTGCCATCGCCGTCTTTGTCGAACTTGGCGATGATTTCAGCGGGAGGCCCACCTGGAGGGCCTTTACGCTCTGGCTTACCTTCGGGGGCTTGGGCCTGGGCAGCAGCGATCAGGGCGGAGGCAATGATGATGTTATATACGTGTTTCATGGAGTTGTGATGTTATTTTGTTTTAGAGAGCGTTTGAATGCTTTCTACATGATCAAACTCCGCTGTGTCAGAAAGGTTGCGCAATTAGTTTGAGATTTTTTTCTGATCCACAAAAATCACAACTTCTGCGGTTTTGGTGCCTAACAATTGTTGCGCGCGCTTGAGGGCTCCGCGTGTCGATAGGTTTGGATTGTTTGGGCTCTCAGGAAATACGTTGGACTCACCTTTGCTACGATCACAATCACTTTGCAAGATGGCAAGTACGCCCGAGTTTTTTAGGACACGATACACTGATCTTGGACAACCCGAAATGAGCAGATGCCGTTGTTGTGATCGAACGAAGGAGACCAACTCTTGGAGGGCCATCACGGATGTGGCATCGAGATGTCGCGCGTTTTTGAGTCTCAGGATAATGACTTTTAGCGATGAATCAGAGGTGATGCGCTGGATTTGCGAGCGGAAAATTTCAGTCGCGCCGAAGAATAGATCACCTTCCACATGGACGAGGGAAATGGAGGGGTTATTGCGGTCTTTCACGCCGTGAATTTCGCTGAGATCACCAGAATCTGAGGCGTTGTATTCGACAAGATGGGGTCTGCTTGCGCGGCGCAAAAAGAGTGCAATGGATACAGCCACACCGAGGAAAATCGCCGTGTCGAGCGGCGCGATGAGTGATGATGCGAAGGTTGCAATAAGCACTGCCGCATCGTCAGGTGTGGAGCGCAAGCAAACGCGAATATTGCGCAGATTGAACAGAGAGAAAGCGAGGCCAATGATAAGAGCGGCGAGGGCGGCCTTTGGCACGAAGTCGATTAGAGGCACGCCCCATGCAGGTGATAGCGCGATAGCAATGGCTGCAACTAAGGTATAAACGCCGCAGAGGAGTGAGGAAAATCGAGTGCGCGCGCCGGAGGATTCATTGAGTGCTGAGCGAGTGAGCGAACCTGAGGCTGGCATTCCACCGACCAGTGAACTGGCGACATTAGCCATGCCCACGGCGAACATATCTTGGTTAACTTGAGGTGCTTCACCGGTTCGTGAGGCGAGAGTTTTTGCCATCACTGTATTTTCCAGTGAGGCGAGGAAGGCTAGCGCAAAAGCAAGGCCGATGAGCGCGCTGATGTCATCGAAAATCCCCGTTCGATTGAGATGGGGCAAGCTCGGGGCGAGGTCTTGGAGTTGGAAGGTAGTAAAGCACTCGACCTGCGAAAACGCACCAATGTTATGAAATGCGAGTGATCCCCAAATCGCTGAGGAAATGAGAAGCATGATCGCAAAGTTCGGCCAGCGTGGTTTCCAGCGCATCAGCGCGAGATAACCCAGTAGAGTTGTGAGTGCGGTGACGACCGAGGACCAATGAGAACGGTGAATGTTTTTGAAGAGCTCACTGAGTTGGCCGATGAAGGTGCGAGTGTTTTCGCTATCAAATTCTACGCCGATCACATGTTTTGATTGATTGGCGATGATCAAAACTGCGGCACCCGCAATGTAACCGACGAGTACGGATCGAGAAATGTATTGCAGCAAATCGGCGACGCGCAATAAGGCTCCGAGTAAGCAAAAAATTCCGACCATCATGACTACAAGCGGAATCAATTCCACCTCGCGCTCGCGCAAGGCTGGAGAGGCCGCGAAGAATGAGAATAGCATGAAGGCCGTTGCATTGGTCGGGCCGAGAATGGTGTGGCGTGAACCCGCGAAGAGCGGTGCGACGATAGCTGCCACAGCGGAGCATACGATGCCATAGACGATTGGTAGCTCTGCAATCGCAGCGTAGGCGATACCTTGAGGTATCGCTAAAACCGTGACGTTCAGAGCTGCGCGTGCATCTGCTTGCAACTTAAGTAAATCGTAACGCCGCAGCGGACCAATCCAGGGAGCCATCTCAAGGGCTTCGCCCGTGAAGAACGAGCGAACACCTTGAAGCACTCGGCTGACTGGATGTCGTGTTAGCATGGGGATGGTTTAGCGGAATCGGACGCGATGGAATAGGTAGATGCCAACAAGAATGCAGAGGAAATTCGGCGACCATAAGATGATCATAGCTTTATCAGCATCGCCTGATTTTTGTGCTACCAATGTAAAAATGAAATATCCAGCTCCTAACAAAAGTGCGAGAATGATGCCGGACGTCGAGTCCTGTCTGCGGCGTGCTAGACTCAGCGGTATGGCGATGAAAGCGAAACAAAAAGTTGCCATCGCAAAGGTGTAACGCTGAATGATGGAGGAGTGGAACTTTGCAATATTCTTCGGTTTAAATCCGGGCGGGGGATTGCTGAGGTAGTCGCGAATTTCTCGCTCCGTCATGCTACTCGCACGGAATTTTTTTTCGCGAAGCAGATCGTATTTCCACGGAGCGGCGGAAGCGAGAATAATTTGTAATTCTTGATTTTTGCCAGTGCTTTCGATGTAGGCCGAATTCATCGTCAGCTTGATTTGTTTTTTGAGCGGATCTACTCCTAGACCAGCATCTTCAGCGTAAACATATTCATAGCTTGGATTTTCGGTCTTTTTTTTCGGATCGGGCAAGCGATAAATATGTAGACTTTGAAGTTTTTTCTCATCCTTGTTCTGAACAAAAATGCGAAGATTTTCGATTTGAGAGGTGATCATACCGGGCTTGATCAAGTCCTTGGGATTACGCTCCACGGCATCGTAGACGACATTGTCGATCCGAGCGTTGGCTTGTGGCACGATCGAGGTATTGATCCACAAGCAAATTGAAGAGAGTAAGGCGCCTAGTATAATGACGGGAAGGGCTACGCGTGGTAAGCTAAGGCCTGCGAGCTGCAATGCGTTCAGTTCATTTTCTGCGGATAGCCTGCCGAAAACGAGCATCACTGCTGCCATGAAGCCCCAAGGTATGGTGAACATTAGCGACTTCGGAAAAACATTGAGCACAAATTTCCCTACTAAGGGTAAGGGCACTCGATTTTCGACGAGTAGAGGGCGAATTTCCTGAAAAATCTGACCTAGCACTATGAATAAGCTCAGGGCTGCTACGGCATAGACCGTAGCTCGGAGAACTTGAAAAAACAGATAACGATCAGAAATGCGAAACATTCGTTGCTGAGATGGAGTTTTGCTCACAGCGCCTGCTTTGTCGAGTCAACAGGTGAATTAGAGGCAAAAAAAATCCCACTCGATAGAGGAATGGGATTGTTAGAAAAATGGTAAGCGCTTCAGGGAGCGGAGGTCGATCACCAATCGACATTTTGACCGCGTGTGTCAATGTGAGTGAATCCATAATAGCCGCCGACTCCGCCACGGAATAGGCCACGATCGCGTAAGCTGCGAGCGGTGCGCGTAATGGTTGCGGCATTGGTTTGGAAGGTGACATCACAAGCAAAATTTGTCTGGTGCCAAGAGGCGCGTTTTGCTCCAGCGCAGCGAGCGTTGTAGGCAGGAGCTCGGTATACCGACACGAGTTCACGAACTGGCACGTTAATACTCTTCGAAATGTAATCAATTACCTTCAATGTCGTGCCGATGTTTTTCCACAAGTCCTGTGGTGGAAGAGAATTCCAGAGTGTGCCTCTCTGCTTAGCGTGAGCGGAGATCACCTGCTGCACTGAAATTTTTTCCAACTTCAAGTTTGCGATGTAGTCGGCATATCCATTAAGGTTGCGACCTTGTCTTTCAACCCAAACAGCGGGGAGTTCATCGTAATCCAATAAAGAGCTGGCGGGCTTTCTCAAAAAGATCGCGGAAGCGGATTGCGAACCAGCAAGGATAGCGGCACCTACTGTGCCAATGATCCCCAAGGCTTTGCGGCGTGAGACGAGTGAAAATTCAGCAGAAGCTGGAGTAAGGATTTGCGTACGTGTAGAAAATGTTTTGTTTAGCATGACGTAAGGGAGGAGCTAAGGCTAAAGAGAGGAATGAGGAAAATTGGTAAAAGGGGGATCTAGAATTAGATTGCTGAATGAGGCAAATCAAGTGAAGCAATTATCGCGCCCAGAGCAAGTAATTTTTTCATTTTTTTGTAAGATTGACGAAAATGGTTCGGAAATGAGGCGAATCGGCTATGGAGTTGATCGTATGCTATCGCAGGGGCGTGACAGAATGATGGGGTGATTCCGAAATCGAGGTTTGGGAAGTTGTGCGAAATTCTCCGAGATGTTCATGCTTTTCTTTACAAGATTCGCTGGCTATGGCAATCGTGCCGAGCGATGTCAGAATTACCGAAAGGATACGAACCGAAGGATGTGGAAGCCAAATGGTATGAAGCATGGATCGAAGGCCGTTGTTTTGAAGCGGATCCGCGTTCCGTGAAGCCCGGCTACTCGATCGTAATTCCTCCGCCTAACGTTACGGGGATTTTACATCTGGGACATGTCTTGAACAATGCGTTGCAGGATATTTTGGCGCGCCGCGCGCGGCAAAAAGGTTTCGAGGTATTGTGGTTACCAGGCACTGATCATGCTGGGATTGCGACGCAAACCAAGGTGGAGCAACTGATTCGCAAGGAAGAGGGCAAATCTCGGCGGGATCTCGGGCGCGAGGAATTTCTCAAGCGTGTGTGGCAGTGGAAGGATCAATATGGCGGCATCATCATTTCGCAACTGAAACGTCTGGGTTGTTCGTGCGATTGGGGGCGTGAGCGTTTTACCATGGATGCCGACTACACCCGTGAGGTGCAGCAGGTATTTGTGAAGTTGTTCGAAAAAGGGCTGATTTATCGTGGTCTGCGGATGGTCAATTGGTGCCCCGTATCTCTCACAGCTCTGAGTGATGAAGAGGTCATACCTAAGCCGCAGAGTGGGAAGTTTTACACCATGCGTTATGAGATAGTGGAAGAGCCTGGACGCTTTTTGGAGATATCTACCACGCGCCCCGAGACGCTGATGGGCGATACGGCGGTTGCGGTAAATCCGCTCGATGAACGACATCAGGATTTGATCGGCAAGCATGTGTGGAGACCATTTCCGCGTTTGGCCATTCCGATCATTGCTGATGATGCTGTGGATAAAGAATTTGGCACGGGGGCGCTTAAAGTGACCCCTGCGCATGATCGTGTGGACTTCGAAATCGGTCAACGTCACGACTTACCTATCATCGATGTTTTGCATCCAGATGGTCGCATCAATTGCCCCGATTGTCCGGAGTTGGATGGCGTTGATCGCTTTAAGGCCCGCAAGCTCGCTGCAAAGATGCTCGAAGAAATGGGCGCTCTGGTGAAGGAAGAAGACTACACCAACAACGTCGGCTTCAGTGAGCGTGCGGACGTGCCGATCGAGCCGCGCCTTTCGCTTCAATGGTTCCTCCGCTACCCGTCGGTAGAGCGCACGGCCGCAGCGGTGGAGAGTGGTGAGATTGCCTTCCGTCCTGATCGCTGGCGCAAGACTTTTGCTCACTGGATGGAAAATCTTCAAGATTGGTGCATCAGCCGCCAACTTTGGTGGGGGCATCGCATCCCCGTTTGGTATCGCAAAGAAAAATCTGAGGCCTTACAAAGTGCGGAAACTCTCGATTTGTCCGATCGCACCAAGGGTGACATCCACGTCGGAACTGAGCCACCATCCGATCCGGAAAACTGGGTGCAAGACGAAGACAGCATGGATACTTGGTTCAGCTCATGGCTCTGGCCCTTCGCGACAATGGATGACGAGACGCAGAAAAAGTTCTATCCTACGAACGATCTTGTCACCGGACCAGACATCATCTTTTTCTGGGTCGCGCGCATGATCATGGCAGGTTATGAGTTCATGGACGAACTACCATTCCGTAATGTCTATTTCACCTCGATCATACGTGACAAGCAAGGTCGCAAGATGAGCAAACAGCTCGGCAACTCACCTGATCCACTTGATTTGATGGATCAATTTGGTGCTGATGGATTACGCTTCGGATTGCTGCGCATAGCTCCCGTGGGCAGCGATGTGCGCTTTGATGAATCACAGGTCGAGGAGGGTCGGAATTTTGCGAACAAAATTTACAACGCTTGTCGTTTCCGCCAAATGGCGAGCGATGGTCGGGCTTTGGCTTTGCCGTCTCTGGATTCGTTGCGCCCCTATCACATTGACATCATGGCGAAATACGATGCACTCACCGTGCAGATCGAGGAATCGTATGTCGAATACCGCTTTGGTGAAATCGCGCAGAAAATGCACGAGTTCTTGTGGAGTGAGTTCTGCGATTGGTTCTTGGAAGCGGTAAAAGGTGACCTGCGCAGTCATGCCACTGCCGCAGAGTGCGATCGCACATTGGCGGTATTCGATGCCGTAATGAGTCGCTTTTTGCAATTGCTTCACCCTTACATGCCGCACGTCACCGAGGAACTATCGGCGCGTATGGGCTATGTAGCTGAAGGGGAATTCCTGATGAATCAGCAACTACCTGCACTCCCACTGCTGCACGGCTACGATGCTGGTTCTGCCAGTCAAAAAACAGCGGCTGTCTATGAGGCTACGGGACGCATGCGCAATTTGAAGGCTGAATACAATGTAGCGACTCGCCGCGATGTAACATTCATCGTTAAGTCTGCCGCAGCGTGGCTCAATGATGAAGCTGATGTGCTTGCCTTGTTAGCAGGAGCTACCGAAATCCGCATCGACGATGCCTATGAGGCGCCGAAAGGTACACCCGCGGCCATCACCCCGGTGGGTGAAGTGTATTTGCCGCTCGAGGGTTTGATCGATGTCGAAGCAGAGCGCATCAGGCTCAGCAAAGAAATCGAAAAACTCAGCAAGGAGGTGGTGAAATGCGAGGCCAAACTCAGCAATGCGAGTTTTGTTGATCGCGCCCCAGCGGAAGTCGTAGAGCAAGAAAAAGCGCGACTGGAAGAATGGAAAGGCAAGCTGGCCCAACTCGGTGAAATGATTGATGCTCTGCGTTGATGCTTTTTATGCAGGGAAAATGTCTAGCGATATGTTCCCTGTTGCTCGATCCATGCGAGGACACTCGGATGCAACCAATCAGCACGCAGATGGTCAGGTCCTTGGTAATCGCGTAGCGCGCTGGAGGAGGCGGGGTGTGTGCCTTGCAGCGCGATCATCCGATATCCCTCTCGTGGAAGAGGATCTTGATCACGGGTAAAAACCAGGAAAGTTAGAAGTTTTGCAAGGATTTCTGGGTTCTTCCATCGAGGTAGTGCTTCCCATTGATCATAGCCCATAATCCAAAACCATTCGGTGTCTGGTTCGAGCGCAGTAAAGTGCTCGGCGGTACGGTAGCTATAGGCGGGAGCTGCTTGCGCGGCATCGAAGTCACTGACCTGCATGCCGTCGATATCCCGAGTTGCCAACTCAAGCATGTTGAGTCTCTCAATGATCGATGCACTGCTGGCTGAAATCTTGTGTGGAGAAATTGAGCAAGGCAGGAAAATCACGCTGTCGAGGGACATTTGCTCGCGTGCCATGCGAGCAATGTGCAGATGCCCCTCGTGAACGGGATCAAAAGTGCCGCCAAATAAGGCCTTGCGTGCCCGCGGGTTCATGCCTGAGCTTTGGCTTCGAATTCCTTTTTCGATTCCTTCCTGCACTCGGCGACGAAATGATTGCATGCTTCGCGGCATAGCAGAGGGATTGCATGCGGTTCGGCGAGGCCGCTGCCGATGCCATTGAAACGAGACGCTTCACTGTCTTCGAGCGGGGTGTCAGCATCAATTTGCCAGAGGATTTTCTTCGCACATTGATGGGCTGGGCCGCAGACTCGTTGCACCAATCTCTGTGCCCCTTCATTACTGATGCTGCGGGCGAAGCGATACATTCCCGTCTGGCGATTCAGCTTATCGCGCAAAGTTTGCACCTCTAAGGTGCCACGTTGTTGCGCTAACCAAAGACTGAAATTCGATGGGTAAAAATTTTCGATCGCCTCATGAAGTGCCGTGATATCCTCAAGATGCATCACCCAGCGGCGCTTGAGATTGATTTGCCCCTTGGTGAAGCGATATTCGCCATCGTCTGCATAGGTAGAAATGTCGCGTGCATCAAAGGGGTTGCTGGATTCAGAGAAGCCAGATGGCTGACCTGATGCATTTTGAACATCTTCAATGTCATCTTCGTGGCACAGCAAGTAAGCGCAGGGTGGGGGAGATGCGAGGCTCTCGGCACGCAGAATTTCGATCTGACCGATGCGGTGAAAGCCTTGATCGAGAAGTTGCTGAAGTATTTCAATGCGTGTCATGGGTGGTGTTGGAATGGAGTTGATCAAAGTCGTGAATCTGGTCGAGAATCACATCGGCTATGAGGCGTTCGGTGCCGATGGCTGAAGAGTAATAGAGCTTGCGACCGTGAAGTTCATGGGGATTGTGGCGAAATACTTCGCGCTGACTGGCCGCCGCACCGACTTCGGATTCGAAGCCTAACAGCACGGGGATGTCTTGATACGAGTGCAACCCATCAGAGATAAAGAATGGCACGACCACTACGTTTGGAGTCTCGGCGAGAGTGTGCCAATCGGCGATAAATGGCTGTTCCTCCATGTACGTATCGAGCACTGCGGCATATGGAATCTCAGTTTGTAGGCGTAGCAGATTACATTGATCTTTGATCGCCTTGGTGCTATTGGGGTTAAGATTGGTACCGTGGCCGACGATGATCAACGTGGTCTGTGTAGGGTCTACATCGGGTGCCACTTCTTTTGCGCGGCGAAGCAGCAATTGCGTCATCGATGGGTGAACGCCAACGGGAGCACAGTAGTGGATCGTTTTTCCTCGAACTGTCGTCGTAGGGCCCGTGAGTTCCAGTTCGCGAGGAATCACATCTTGCGTGAAATAACCTTCGCTAATGAAATCGGGGACAACGTATACTTCCTCGCAATCGGTGAGATACCATGCCTCGCGGAAAGACGGTTCTTCTTTCCAGAAAATGCAGTGCACCTCGGCAAATAGCCCGCGCTTGCGGATTTCATCGGCGTGATCGAAGTAGGGCACCGAGGAGTCAGGGTTCTCGGTAGAGCCATGCCCTGCGATGAACAGGGCGGCTTGAGGTTTGGCAGTGATTGGCATCGGGGGATACTGGAGAGAGGAAATGCAATTTGTAAAATGATAATTGCAGCATGAGGCAAAAAGGTGTGAAATTTTCCTCGTGTTGGAGGAGTTGCAGTTGTGGATTGATCCCTTTTCCCGTGAAGGGCCCGAGGCGATGGCGGTGGATGAATGGCTATGGCAGCAAGCCCTCGTCCCGATTCTGCGGGTTTATCAATGGTCGGGTGACTGGATGAGTTTGGGCTATTTCGGTTCAGTGCAAAGCATTCCCGAAGATCGCGCATTCGTAAGGCGTCCTACCGGTGGTGGCGTAGTCGATCACCGGCATGACTGGACCTACACCTTGATCATACCTCGCGGGATCGATCTTGCAGAAATGCCAGGAAATCAAAGCTATCGCGTCATTCATCAAGCTTTGGCCTCAGCCCTAGCTGAGGAAAACACCGATGTCATGCTAGCCCCGATCGATGCGGATTCGTCTGATGCTTTTTGTTTTCAACGTCCCGTCGTCCATGATCTTGTGGATGCATGTGGCATAAAAATTTCAGGTGCAGGTCAGCGTCGAGGTCGTCATGGCTTATTGCATCAAGGGTCTTGTGCGCTGCCTACGACGAATCCTGCTCGCGCTCATGCGCTTGCAGGCGAGTTGTCTCGCCACGTAAGCGCGATCGAGCTCGCGCCCGACGCCCACGCCATCGAAATGATTTGTCGGGAAAAATACAGCAATGAGATATGGAATCGTAAAAAAATGTGAATATTTTTGCGCAACCAGTTGTTTTACATCGCAAGCGCCCAGCCATTCACAGCAAGCCGCGCTCAACGGACTCAAAAATTTGAAAGAAGTTCTTTAAGAATTATCTGAAGAACAGAGATCTGTGGTTGCCATGTTTGATATTTAAGGTGGAGAATCTACCAAATCCGAAATTGAATCAGTGCACACTGCTACCCCGGCTACATGCTCGCCAGTTTATTCAAAGTAGCCTCCAATATGTTAAAAATTGGAATTTTTGAATATGTTTGCAGGTTTTAGCGAAATACTCCAAATCCGTTGCCCTGAATCCGTTCCCTCTCCTTAAACAAAGGTTTGAGATGCCTGCGGATATCTCTCCGCGAGAATTGCCATCTGAGCATTTTCATTTTCCTAGCGCTGCCATGGAATGTGTACTTGACGGATATCAAGCATTTTCTATAATTCTTCCGCGCCTGCAAATGCTTGCCCTACGAAAATTCTCTCCTAGAAATCATGAACGGTAAATTTTTCTATACATTGATCACGGTACTATGTGCCTCCATTTTTTCCTCCTGCGTTCCTTACGATGAAAATGGAAGCCCCGTTCCGAATCGCCGCACGCAAATCAAAAAACAACAAACTGTTACCGATAAAAAGCAGCAAGAAATTGATGCTAAGCGTGAAGAACTAAGCAAAAAGGAAGATGCTCGCAAGAAGACGCAAAGCAATCTTGATGATGCTAATGTTGCGGAGGAGACACTCGCGAACGATGAACCGAAGCCGCGCATCGACGACGAGATGGATCTTCCCAAACCCCCAACGCCCCCTATACCGCCGAAAAATCACCCCGTAGCAGCTGCTGTTCCCGGTAAGCCAGGCTTTGTTTTCAGCCCATTCAACAATAAAGTCGTCGACGTACGCAACATTGCTAGCGGTACTCTCGTTGCTGATCCTCAGTATCCCGCATCTGAGAAAAAACATTTCCGTGTGCCCTAATCGATCGGATTTCTGACACTCAAATGACTCAGACCATTCGCCGGGCTATGCGCCCGGCGATTTCATTTTCCTATGTCCACTCTCAAACATATCACGATTCTTGGCGGTGGCCTTCTTGGTGGCTCCATCGCACTCGCGCAATCCAGTAAGCATGCTTTCCGAGTATGGTCACGCCGTGAAGCATCGACCCTTGAAGCATTGGATTTGGGACTCGATGCAACTTCTGATCTCGCTGATGCTGTCGCTTGCGCTGATCTTTTAATTTTATCGGTACCCGTCGGCGCGATGGCTCCTTTGTTAGCAAACGCAATTGCTGCTGGCTTACCTAAAAACTGTATCGTCACTGATGTTGGCAGTGTCAAACGCCTACCGCATGATACTCTGCGCCCCATCGCATCTGCTGCTGGTTATGATTTCATCGGTAGCCATCCGATGGCAGGAGGTGAAAAAGGTGGCATCGCCCAAGCTCGCGCCGATCTTTTCTTGAATGCCGCTTGTCTTCTCACGAACGATGAAAATGTCGTTTCGGAGAAATGTCAATTATTGGAAGAATTTTGGCAAAATCTCGGATGTCGGACGTCGTGGTGTAGTTCTGCCGAGCACGATGCTCTGGTCGCACGAATTAGCCATTTTCCGCATATGCTCGCCTGCATCGGCGCTACGGTAGGTCTCAAGAATCCCGATCTCGCAGTCTTCGGCGGCGGTGGACTGCGAGACACCACACGTGTGGCAGCAGGCAATCCCGACATGTGGGCTGAGATTTTATTAGAGAATCGTGACTGCCTGTTAGAGAATTTGCATGAATCTCTTGAAGAGATGAAGATCGTTATGCAGTTGCTCGAATCTGGCGATTTTACCGCTATGCAATGCTGGCTAAGTCGCGCTAAATCTCTGCGTGATGTGATGAATCCTCCTGCGTAAGTTTTTTCTCAGAACACTAACGCAAATTTTTTCTGACTTCTACACGATACGCCGATGGCGACAAGCCATTCATTTTTTTGAAAAATCGGCTGAAGTAGAATTCATCGTTGAAGCGCAATGTTTCGGCGATCTCTTTCATTTTCTTGTCGCTATGGCCTACCATGATCAGGGCTTTTTCATAGATGCGTCGGGAGATGTATTCCTTGGGGCCGATACCGATGTTTCGGGTGAAGGCGGCCGAAAAGGAATCGACTGACATACCTTGTTCTTCGGCGATCGCAGCAAGACGCAGATCGGCTCCGAGTCGATTTTCGATCAACGTGAAGGCCTTGGAAAACTGCATGTGTGTCGCCAGATGCTTGCTAATTACTTCATCCAATTCGGGAATGACCTGAGCGAGCCAGTTCAAAATCGACCCTCTCAGGTGAAGTAATTCCACCATGCGAAATTGTCGATCCACTTGCACCCACGGTTGCCATTCTTCGAGAGAAAATGTGCCAATTTTTCGCGGACCTCGTTTTTCCCAATCCAGCAAGGGGTCCACCCCTGGTAACCATTCGCAGCAAAATTTGATAAACAAAACATCGCACACGCACGAGCATCGCCGCTCGACTGGAGTATTTCCCGGAAAAAACCATAGATCTCCAGGATGGATTTCGAAGACTTCACCCTGATGCACGATGGAACGAACGCCGCTCAAGGGCATCTCGATGTGATGCAAAAAATCGCTCTCTCTTTTACCATGAGAATCCCACTCGGCTCCTACCGTGGCTGAAAATAATCCGCGCATGTGGATGCGGAATTTTCCCGCAAAACGCACATCGCGCTCCAATTCGGAATGAGAAACCAAAGCGCGAACTCCTACCTCGGATCTTTTGTCGGTGGTATCAATCAGTTTCATGTTGGAAAAATACAAAGCGTGAAAACGATGGTCGACGACTAAGTGTGTCTTACAAAATCATTATTGTTATATAGATCAAAACAAAATCATCATGCGTTAATGATGGCTCCTAAGGCATGAGTCGGTGATTTGTCGGAAAAGTGCATCATATCGAGGGTTTCTTCCATGGCGTTTTTGATGATTTTTATGCATCCTACTTACGAGGTCTTGCCTACCTCGTGCCAGCTCTCGATCAAGGAAATGGCCAAGAAAACCCGACCCCATCCCCGTTTTATGATAATAGCACATCGTTTCCAGCAATTCCATAGTCTCGTTCATCCATCGACGTTT
>CANHKJ010000034.1 GCA_947460915.1 Verrucomicrobiia bacterium | reverse complement strand
TTTTTTCTCATTTTCAGGGTTTAACACCCGTCCACCAAACGAATCATGCGCACACATCATTGCAATCAGCTCCGCCTTTCCGACATCGATCAATCCGTGACCCTGATCGGTTGGGTGAATTCGGCCCGCGACCACGGCGGTGTGATTTTCGCCGACTTGCGCGACCGCGAGGGCATCACTCAGGTGGTATTTCGTCCCGAAGTCGATGCAGCATTGGCCGAGCTCTCGCACACCTTGCGTTCCGAAGATGTGATCCAAGTCACAGGTGTTGTTTCCAAGCGCCTTGATGGCTCAGCGAACGATAAAATCGCCACAGGAGAAATCGAACTCATCGCGACAACGCTCAACATCATCAACAAAGCAGACGTTTTACCATTCCAGCTCGACAAGGAGCTCTCGAACGAAGACTTGCGGATGAAATATCGTTACCTCGACATCCGCCGTCCGCGCATGACCAACAACTTGCGCACACGCCATCGCGTGACCAAGAGCACACGGGACTTCCTCGACGAGCACGGATTTTGCGAAATCGAAACACCGATTCTTTCGAAGTCCACTCCTGAAGGCGCACGCGACTTCTTGGTGCCATCGCGTTTGCAGCCCGGCAGTTTTTACGCGCTGCCACAAGCTCCTCAGCAATACAAGCAATTGCTGATGGTCGGCGGCATTGAAAAATATTTCCAAATCGCCAAGTGCTTCCGCGATGAAGACCTTCGCGCGGACCGTCAACCCGAGTTCACGCAGATCGACATCGAGTCCTCCTTCGTAGGACAAGAAGACATCATAGACCTCGTGCAAGGCCTGATCGGTCGCATTTTTAAAGAGGCCAAAGGCGTGGAAATTCCCGCAGCGTTTGATCGCATGACCTGGCGCGATGCGATGAACATCTACGGTTCCGACAAACCTGATCGTCGCTTTGGAAACACCATCGTTGACCTCGGTGCGGTATTTGCGCAATCGACCTTCAAAGTTTTCTCCGGCGCACTCGAATCGGGCGGCGTGATCAAGGCGATCAACGTCAAAGGATTTTCCAACATCAGCACGGGCCAAGTCGAATCACTCACCCAAACGGCGATCCAAGCTGGAGCCAAAGGTCTGGCCTACATCCAAGCGCGCGGCGAAACCGTGGACACCTGGCGCTCGCCGATCACAAAATTCCTCACGGAAACCGAAGTGGCTGCGATGAAAGAAGCGCTCAACATTGAGACCGGTGACTTGGTTCTTTTCGGCGCTGGTCCATGGGAGCAAGTTTGCGAGATTCTGGGACGTGTGCGTTTGGCTTCTGCCGAAATGCAAAAACTTCTCGAAAACAACACCGAACTGAATTTCCTCTGGGTCACCGAGTTCCCCTTGCTGGCCTTTGATGAGGAAAGTGGTCGTTATGTTGCGGTGCACCATCCTTTCACCCGTCCGATCAAAGAGGACGAGGAGAAATTGCTCAAAGGCGAGCTCTCGGTTGACCTACGCGCCAATGCTTATGACTGCGTGCTCAATGGCAATGAGCTCGGCGGTGGATCGATCCGGATTCACGAAGCGCCCTTGCAATCCGCGATGTTCAAGGCTCTCGGAATTTCCGACGAACAAGCGGCCGAGGAATTCGGCCACATTCTCGATGCCTTCCGTTTCGGTGCGCCACCGCACGGCGGCTTGGCCTTGGGACTCGATCGTTTGGTCATGTTGATCTGCGGAGAAAACTCGATCCGCGAGGTGATTGCCTTCCCGAAAAACAACAAAGGCAACGACTTGATGAGCCAATCGCCAGCAGAAGTGGATCCGAAGCAACTTCGCGACCTACGCATCCAGACCACGGCGAAAAAAGCTTGATCTGAGCGAGGCTCTTGGGACGCCGATCTTTTGAAAACCATTGCTTTAGCTGGCAATAGGGAAAGGTAATCTTGTGATAAATTGCGGCGATTTTATCACAAGATTTCGAGATTTTCAGGATTATCAAGATCTTGGCATTCTTGGAGTAACGTTTTTTAGATTCTTGAGATCATTGTCAAGTCGACAAGTCATCACTGCTGCGAAGCTATTAAAACGTTTTATTGTTCTGGTACTTCAGTATTCAGGCTCTTGACGACATCCTTAGCACATGCCCACATAAAGAAATGGAGAAATCCAGCAGTGAACGGACCGATACTACCAGCAATTAACATCGGCTCAAGCAACGCACCAACCAGTAACGTCGAAAACGGAGGAAATGCAAAAGCTCCGAGAAAAACGATAGTCCATAGACCGCTCCACCACATGCAAGTAGTCCAAACCAGTCGGCGAAATTTTGATTCGAGACCAAGGAGCAGACTAGCACTAGTGAAGATAAAAAGACCGAAACTTGGATAAAAGAACCACTGCTCTAACATTACGAAGCCATTTTGGTAGAACATCCAAGCAAGTGCGCCCCCTCCCGCAAAGATCGCCAAAAACGAAGGAATCAAAGCCTGATCTTGCGCTGTTTGGGACGGCTCCATTTTCTTGCATTAGAAAAAATTTGCGATCTGCTAGATCTTTCCGCTATCAACTCTCCAAAAAGTTCTGCAGTAACTGCTTGCCTTCTTGCGTCAGGATGGACTCGGGGTGGAATTGCACGCCGTGCACGGGATATTCTTTGTGGGCGAGGCCCATGATTTCGCCTTCTTCGGTCCAGGCGGTGATCTGAAGGCAATCGGGCAAAGTTTCGCGTTTGACGATCAGCGAGTGATAGCGCGTGGCCTCAAAGGGATTGCTCAGTCCACGAAAAACACTGGTGCCATCATGGTGAATCGGTGATGTTTTTCCATGCATCAAGCGTGGAGCGCGGATGACATCACCGCCATACACTTGACCGATGCTTTGGTGGCCGAGGCAGACGCCCAGAATCGGGGTCGTCGGGCCAAAGTGCTCGATCACGGCGCAGGAGACACCTGCTTCGTTCGGCGTGCAGGGGCCAGGCGATACGCAAATGCGCGAGGGCTGGAGCGCTTGGATTTCCTCCAAGGTCATAGCATCGTTGCGGATGATTTTCATTTCTGCACCGAGCTCGCCGAAGTATTGTACGAGGTTGTAGGTGAAGGAATCGTAGTTGTCGATGATGAGCAGCATGGTCTCAGTGGGATGATGCGAGAGTTTGAGCGAGAGCAATGGCCTTGAGCATGCCTTGGGCCTTGTTGCAGGTTTCCTGGTATTCGTAGGTGGGATCGGAATCGGCGACGACACCGGCACCGGACTGGACGTAGGCTTTGCCGTCTTTCACCAAACAAGTGCGCAGGGTGATGCAGGAATCGTGCGAGCCATCGAATCCGAAATATCCCACAGCTCCGGCGTAAGCACAGCGCTTGGTGGGCTCAAGCTCATTGATGATCTGCATGGCGCGGATCTTCGGCGCGCCGCTGACGGTGCCTGCGGGAAAAGTCGCGCGCAAGACATCGTAGGCGCTATGCGCGGGATCGAGCGTGCCCGTGACGTTCGAGACAATGTGCATGACGTGGCTGTAGCGCTCGATGATCATGAAGTCATCGACTTTGACCGATCCGTGTTTGGCGATACGACCGACGTCATTGCGCGCGAGGTCGATGAGCATGAGGTGTTCGGCACGCTCTTTGGGATCGTTGAGAAGATCAGCAGCGAGAGCATCATCTTCTTCCACCGTTTTGCCTCTCCAGCGGGTGCCAGCGATGGGGCGGATGTCGATGCGGCCTTGAATCGAACGCACATGAACCTCGGGAGAACTTCCGACTAACGAAAAATCACCCAGCTCTAACAAAAACATGTAGGGCGAAGGATTGACACAACGCAGGGCGCGGTAGAGATCGACTGGTGAGCCGGTATAAGGGGTCTCGAAACGTTGGCTTGGTACAAATTGGAAGACGTCACCAGCGGCGATGTACTCCTTGCCCTTGCGGACGTTTTCCTCGAATTTTGCTTGGGTGGTATTGCTTGTCGCAGGCAGCGAGGCAAGTGGGGTCAAGCCATTGAGGGCACCAGTGTGAACGGGGCGGTTGAGAATTTCCACCATCGCGGCAACTCGACCACGGGCATCGGCATAGGCTTCGTCGGCGGTAGCAAAATCATCGGTGAAGGCATTGGCGATGACATAGACGCGACGCAGGCGGTGATCGAACACCAGCACGGTATCAACGAGCATGAAAAAAGCATCGGGGATCTGCAGGTCATCGTGCGGAGCGGGACCGATGCTCGGCTCAAACTGGCGCACGGCATCATAGGAGAGATAGCCCAAAATGCCACCGTAGAACGGAGGAATCGCGCCATGAGGCACGGGTGTGTAGGCCGCCATTTGGCGTTGTAACTCGGCGAGGATGTCGTCGTGGGCTTCGATCCAACGAACCGTGCTGCCCTCGCGAACGGTGAGAGTTTTTTCACGCGCTTCAAAAGTGCGCTTAGGTTGGCTACCAACGATCGACCAGCGTCCACCTTTTTCGGTGCTCTCAGCACTTTCTAACAAAAAGGCGTGAGCACCGTCGCGGATTTTCAGATAGGCGGAAAGAGGCGTCTCAAAATCGGCCGCAAGCTGGGTGTATACGGGAATCACGTTGCCCTGAGCGGACAAAGAGACAAAGGATTCGAGCGATGGTTCTACTGGAAGGGAATGCACGGCGGGAGGAGTGATAGCGGGAAGTGGCGACGCGGTAAAGGATTTTCAGGGGGTATAAGACTTAAGACTTTTAGACATAAGAAGTACGACTGAGATTGAGCACAAAAAATGAGCAGCACAGTAGATATAGCAAAACCCTTCGCTCTGGTGGGAACGAAGGGCTAAGATTCCTAGGAGGATAAAGGAGCAACGAGAGGGCAAATCCCTTCTCCCTAGGTGGGCTTATTTCAGCTTGATGGTGACTTTTTCTTTCTCCTCGCCTTTGATGCCGGGGATGTTCTTAATTTTATCTTGCAGAGCAGATGGGTCCTGGATATCTACTCCCTTCATTTGCTCCATGAATTTCGGATCGGCCATAAGTTTGCTGAAATCCATTTCCATGAGGGTCACGGTGTTGCCTTCGTGATGAGTGGCATTGGTTTCGACGATGCCGGACTCGACGACAATTTTCGCGGTCATTTTCATGTCTTTCATCATGCCCATCGCCATGGCCTGCATTTGAGCAGCTTCTGGAGCAGCGTCGGGAGCGACGTCCTCGGTGTCTTGATACTCGGCATTTTTTTCGACGGCGGGAGCATAGGGTTTCTTGGCCTGAGGATTGATGATGGTGAGTTCGCCATCCTTGAAACTGAAAGTAATCGGCTTGGTCTCGCCGGCTTCTTTTTTCGCCTCCTTGGCAGCCCCTGGAGGCGCCATATCGGACAAGCCGGAAGCGCTATCGCTCATGTCGATGCTCACCGTATTGATGTCGGTGAAGTTAAATGTCACACGGGATCCCGTTTTGCCATCGGCATTGATTTTTTCCACTTTGCCGACAGTGACGCCTGTGCCAAACTTCTCGGCACGTTTCTTGGCTGCATCTTCTCCGAACATATGGGGGCCTCACCGCCGCCAAGTGCCGCCATTTGTTGCATCATCGCGCTCATTTGCGTGCCGAGAATCGTCTCCTCGACGATGGTTCCTGATCCATCTTTTTTCAAATTCACGGTTTCATTGACTTCGAGACAACTGCTTAGAGTTAAGGCGAGGACTCCAGCGGAGCACGATTGGATGATGGCAGATTTTTTCATGCGTTAGTCTTAAGCGATCTCGATGCGTGGATTTGTGAAAATTTTCATCATTTTTTCCCTTGAGTAGATTTTTTGTTGCGCAACAAGCTGTTCATGATAACATCTGTTCGCATGAATACTCTAAAAATCCGTTTATGGTTCTTTTGCCAACGTTGGAAAAATCGTTCACGCCGCTGGCGGCAATCGTATTTGCGTGGCCACAAGCCGCGTGGAATGCGCTTGGAACAGTTGCAATTGCCCTTTGATCGCTGAACAACGAATAGGCAAAAAATGCGACGATGAGGGATGCCAAAAAAAAATGCTCATTTCTGGATTTTTGGCTTACAGTCGGCACCTTGTTTTGCTACAAATCGCGAAACCTCATGGCGAACGTCACGTTACCACTCAAAAAATCAACCTTAAATTGGCGCTTGGCACTGCTGAGCACAGCCGTCTCGATGACACTGTGTTACGGTGTTCATGGCCAATCTGCTGCCGATCAAGAAAAGTCCGCACGGCAAGATCGCGTGATGGAAGCGCAAACGCTTTTGATGCAGGGCGATGCCGCCTACGGCTCAGGCAAATATGCAGAGGCTGCGAAACTTTTCCTACAAGCGAAAAATTTATTGCCCGACGCTGCGGAGACGAAGGAACTACGTGATGCAGCAACGCAACGCTACACCACGGCTAGTACTCGGCAGGCATCACAACTTGCCAGCAAAGGCGACATCGCAGCAGCCAAGCAAGCTGTCGACAATGCCTTGGCAGACGAAATCGCTCCAAAAGACACAGCAGCATTGGCCATGCGCGCCAAGCTCGATGACCCAATCCGCACGAACCCAGCCTTGACAAAAGAGCACACGCAGGATGTCGAGGAGGTTCGCCAATCGCTTTATGAAGCGGAAGGTTTTGTCCAACTTGGCCGATTCGATCTCGCGAAAGGCGTTTATGAAGAAGTACTGCGCATCGATCCGACAAACAAAGCAGCTCGTCGCGGACTTGAAAATGTCGCGCAGCACAAGACTGATTACGCTCGAGCTGCCCATGATCAAACACGTGCCGAAATGCTAGCGGAAGTGGATGCCTTATGGGAAACCCCAGTTACGGATTACGCTCCCAATTTGGAAGTCACCCCAGAAGGTGACATTTCAGCAAACGCTGTGCAGTTCGTCTCGGAGAAAATGCGCAATGTTGTGATTCCTAGCGTCGATCTTGAAGACGTGGGCATTGAAGAGGCGATTGACTTCGTACGCAATCAAGCAAAACAGCTCGACACGACCACTACCGATCCCGTTCAAAAGGGATTCAACATCGTTCTCAACCTCGGTACGGGTGAGATCGGCACACAAGTGCGAGCTATGCGCTTTAATCTCAAAGTAAAAAATGTACCAGTCTCCCAATTACTCACCTACATTTGCGAACAAACGCGAACACAGTTTAGCATCGATGAATTCGCGATCAACATCCGTCCGGTCGGGACAGATGGAGTGGACTTGACGACACGCACGTTCAAAGTGCCACCTGATTTTCTATCGGCTGATTCTGTGGGGAACTCCGCCAACGCCGCGTCAACGGATCCATTTGCTGATGCGCCGAGCGAAGGCCTCACTGCTACCCGCATGACGGCAGAAGAAAAGCTTCGCAGCATGGGTGTATCATTCCCCGAGGGTGCGACGGCCTCTTTCAACGGCGGTAGCAGCACTTTGTTGGTTCGCAATACCGCCAGCAATTTGGACTACGTGCAACAAATCGTCGATAGCGCAGCGCAGACAGAACCCGTGCAATGCATCGTCGAGGTGACCATCATCAAAGTGCAAGAGACCCGATTGAAGGAATTGGGCTTTGACTGGATCATGACTCCATGGGGCGTAGGCAACAATACCTTTGTCGGCGGCGGCACCCAAGGTAACGGCGACCTCGTCATCGACGATATCAATTTCAAGCCCATCACTTCAGGAGTCCGAAGTGGTGATACATCCATCAACAAAACTGGCATTGATGAATTGATTAGTGCTGGCACAAGCGGATTCTCTGCTTCAGGCAGCCGTGCTCCAGGAGCCTTGAGCCTGCTAGGTCAATTCTCTGACGTCCAAGTTGCAACGATCCTAAATGGATTGGACCAGAAAAAAGGTGTCGATACCATGACACGGCCATCTACTGTCGTTCGCAGCGGCCAGACCTCGCGCATCGAGATCATTCGCGAGATGATCTACCCTACCGAGTATGAGCCCCCCGAATTGCCCAATACGATTGAGTCAACAACTTTAATCGATGGTGCATCGGGTCAGGTAGCCAACCTTGCCCCGCCGACGCCCATCACTCCAGCAATGCCCACGGCGTTTGAAAAACGCGATGTGGGAACGACGCTTGAAGTATCGCCGATTGTGAGCACGGACCGTCGTTACATTGAGCTCGCCTTAAAGCCGGAAATTGTAAGTTTTGACGGATTCGTCAACTATGGTACTCCGATCATTGGCGGCTACTCCAGCGGCACCGACTTTTTTGATGTCCCCGTTGGAGCGCCCTTCACCGTCGAGAACACTGTGGGAGAACTGACTCCTAACGAGATCTTAATGCCCATTTTCAGCGTTATCCGTACTGATACCAGCCTGACCATCGCCGATGGTTCTACGGTTGTGATCGGTGGTATGATCGAGGAGAGAGGCCAAAACGTCGAAGATCAGGTGCCAGTTCTCGGTGATCTACCATTTGTAGGTCGGATGTTCCGCTCCCAAGGCCGTCAACCAGTGAAAACCAATGTGATCATCATGGTCCGCGTGGAGCTACAAGATCCATCGGGCAAGCCCTATCGTAGTCAGTAATTTCACTTGCCATCCTCTAACAAAACCTCAAACATCGTCCCCCTCCTTCCATTTCCAACCAGCACCCATTGGCTGAGGAGCCGATGTTTCATTTATGCCAACTCAAACACCACCAAGCAATCAACAAGATCCCCAGGTAGAGCCTGAAAGCTACACCTTGGATCAAATGATGGAACGCTTGAAAGAGCGAGGGAATGAGGAAGGTGAGCTTGTTACCCGTGCCGATGGCACCCAAGCATTGAAAGTCAAAAAACGCAAGCGTCGCTCTGAGCAACCGCACAAAGAGGCCGCCAAACGCCAACAGAAAATCCGCTTGTTTCAGCTCGGCTTGGTGTTTTTTCTCTTTTGTGGGCTGGTAGCCACAGCTGCTGGTTTACTGTTCTACTACAATAGCACGGGCTACCGCGAGGGAATCCGCAACAAGATCTCGCAGTGGACCGGAGCTGAGGTGGACATCACCGAATTCGCGGTAGCGCCGAATGCCGCACGCAGCGCGACAATGAATCTGAATTGGCCTGCTGGCAATTATTTGCGTACTTTACAAATCAGCCGCCCTAGCGCACGGCTCAACACGATGGGCTTCTTGACCAACAATTGGGGTGGAGATGCTGTGGTAGCCGCAAATGGCAAATTGATATTCGATAAAGGGCAAGAGAACGCGCCGAGAAGCACTCCCACCAACGAAAATCCTGGGGTATTTCCCTTTACCTTTAGCAATTACCGCATCGAGAAACTCGATATCATCGGCTTTGGCAGCGCTCAACAGCCATGGCTCACGATCTCGGGCACAGAGGGGTCAATGGTAAAGACCAATGTCGGCTCAAAAACCCGCTTCGTTGGAGGCAAGGTCAATGTTCTCGGATTTAAGCCGATGCAGTTGGACCGAGCGAGCATCGATTTCACCATGGGGCAAATGAAGATCGATCAAGCCCGCTTCAAGCCTGAACCGAATGCCTCTGGGGCGCTCGAACTCAGCAATAGCATCGATCTCTATGGCGCAAAAAATACCGATCTCAACTTGAGCATGAAAGATTTCCCTCTCGAGATCCTTCTCGGCGAAGGGTTGGAAACGATCATGAGTGGATTTGTGGATACCAATCCAGACTCACCCAACCGCCTCCTCAGTTTCACGGCAGGCTCCTACGATAGCTACAAAATCCAAGTCGGCTTCGTTGGCAGCAGCCTCACGCCGCTAACTCTCTATGGATTCCCATTTTTTAGCGATTTGAGTCGTGAACTCCAGGACCAAGATTACGTGAATCGCTTCCACTTTGCCGACCGCGTCGAGGGAGAACTCATTCGTGATGCCAAAATGTTGACTCTGCGCAGTCTGCATTTGGAGAAAAAAGGCCAATTCATCATCAAAGGTGATATTTCCGTAACCGATGGCAAAATTGCAGGAAAACTCGACGTCGGACTGCAAGGTACTCTGCTCACAGAAAACCATATCAACCCTATGATGCGTGATCTTTTTCCGCGCAATGCCAGCGGCTACCAGTGGTGCCAGATCACGCTCGGCGGTACCCCTACCTCCCCCGAGGATAATTTTACCGATCAGATCAAAGCCATTCTCGACAAATCTCCCGACAAACCGACAGTACCAGCAGTTGATTCTGCGCCCCTAAACATAGAGGACGAATTGGATGGCCAATAGTTTGCCGATTTCTCGTTCTCTGCTTGATCTAACGTGGCAAAGTTATCATGATTAACTCTTAGCCATATAACACCATGAGCCAAAAATCCCCATTTTCCCATTTGTTTCAATTGTTTGGCAGCACGACAGAAAAACACGTGGATAGCATCAATCGCGATGCCTTGAAGAAAATGATGACCTTGCTGCAATTGCCAGTAGATGCCGCAGGACGTTGCATTCTCTTGCGCGCGCCGCGTGCGGGTTACGGCAAATCTCACCTGCTCACACGGGCGCAATCACAACTCGGCAGTTCACACGAATTCATCTTACTGCAACCCGCGAACGGCTATCGTGTGGACGCAAATGCGGTGCTCAATGATGTAATCTCAAAGCTAACCCGTGCGCTCCCCGGAGGCGCTGGATTGACCGCGCTTGACTTACTGGCGCGGAAAATTTTCGCTCTCGGCTTAGAGCCATTGGTGCGCTCGGGAGAAGTCCCCTGCCAAGATCGGGAGACGGCCCTGACGGCCTTGCAGAATCGTCCTATCGAGACATTTGATTTCCATCATCACACGGCCGTCACAGCTCACTGGGCGCGAGATCATTTTGAGATTCTCGGTCCAAGGTTGGTCGTGGAAATCGCTCAAATCATCGCGGCACCTCTCCGAGAAGTCGGATTCTGGGTTGATGCATTGTTTCGCTATGCGGTAACTCCCATCAATCAACCAGGCCGTTCTGGTATGTTGATGGGCGCTGTGCTTGATGCCTCCGCCGCCGAGCCCATGAATGAGCGCCTGACGACATTGCTAAAAATGATGACGCAGTGGCAACGGGTCATCCTCGTAGCCGATGAGCTCGAAGGCATGTCTGCCAATGCCGAGGCAGCGCTGCGTTTCGCAGCCTTTGTGACCAACCTTCGCCACGGTGCTGAGCGTGTGGAGATGATCATTTCCGTCAATGATGACGTCTGGGAGAGTGCGTTCGCCCCACGTTTGAGCGGAGGTCTGCAGGATCGGCTCAGTGAGGCTGTGGTGCAGCTCGAGCCCCTCAGCCCAGAGCAAGCTTTTGAGCTTTTGCAAAGTCGCGATCCTCATGCAAAACGCGAGCAAACCTTAGATTTCAGGTCACAAGGCCCACTTTACTCGCGCCTCGTTCTACGAAATGCCGCTCAATCATGGCAACCGAACGAGCAACCAATCGTAGCAATGGAGACACCAGAATCACTGAGCGAAACCAAAGAGGAAAACATGTCGCATTCATCGGTCATCAGCCTGATCGATGAGGAGGATGCACCTGGGCTGACGGAAGCTGATTACGGCATACCATTTTTTTCAGCGGACAAATTCTTCAGCGAGCCATTATCACCCTTTGTGGACGATATCATCGCCGGGCATTTCGAGTTGGCAAATAAATCCGTCGTGGAGCCAATTGTCAACTTTGTGCCGACGAAGTCCCACGAGGCCAAAGCCTTCGAGCCTAACACCGCGATCAAACCATTCGCATTTCCTCATGGTGTAGTTGCCGACCCATCTCAAGTAGCTGCAAGCTGTGCATCCTACGGGGCACCTGAATCAAAATTACCCTCACCGATTTCGTTACCTGCAGGCACGACCTACGGCGCAACGGTGCTACCCTTGGAAACCTCTGCTACAAACTTCTACGAGCAAGCGCAGAGTGCTGGAATCAACCGCGTCGATGAATTGCTCCGTCAGTTCCGCGAGCGCTACGGGCGCAGTGACTCTTAACCTTTTTTCCGACATGAGTCATCTCGCCGTTGATATTGAATTTTTGCGCAAGCGCTACAGCAATGGCGTCGAGGCGCTCGCTGGTGTGGCTCTACAAGTGCCACGGGGCAGCATTTTCGGCCTTATCGGTCCGAATGGTGCAGGCAAAAGCACCATGGTCAAATCACTGCTCACCATTCTGCGCCCCACTGAATGCCGCGGCACGATGCTGGGTGAACCCATCGGAAAAAAATCCACGCTCGCCAAAGTCGGCTATCTTCCCGAGCATGCGACGTTTCCCGAATATCTCACAGGTCGGCAAGTGATCGAATACTCGGCAGGTCTCGCCCACATTTCCCGCCGTGCCTGCAAGGATCGAGTCGATCGGCTTCTTGACCAAGTCGGCATGAGCGAGGCTGCATCCCGCACGATGCGCACCTACTCGAAGGGTATGAAGCAGCGCATTGGTCTTGCCCAAGCTCTCGTCAACGATCCAGAGGTCGTCTTTCTCGATGAACCAACAGACGGCGTCGATCCCGAGGGCCGCATCGATTTCAAGCGAATGATTTCCGCACTCCGCGAGGAAGGTCGCACGGTTTTTGTGAACTCTCACCTTCTTGCCGAGGTTGAACAAATCGCCGATCGTGTGGCCATTCTCAGCAAAGGAAAAATCGTCAAACAAGGACTGGTCAGCGATCTCACCCGCCGCGAAGCCCGCTATGAGCTACGTGTTCAGGGCACGCTTCCCGCAGAGTTGATGATCTGGTGCAGTGAACGCGGCATTTCGATCCAAGGCAATGTTCTTTCACTCACGGCAGAGAGTGCCATCGCGGTGCAGCCCTTGATCGATAAACTACGCTCTTCCCTCGTCGTTATCAATGAGCTCAAAGAAGATCGCTTTTCGTTAGAAGAACTCTTTTTGCAAACGGTCATGGAACAACGTCAACACCCGAACGCCCTAGCAGCCCGATGACCCAAGCCTACACCATTCTCCTCGACTCCCTGCGCATGCTGCGTGCCAGCAAGCTGTTTTGGGTATCGCTATGGATTTCCGCCGTAGTCGCTGTGGCATATGCCTCGATTGGCTTCAATGACAAAGGCATGACCGTGATGTTCGGGCTATGGGACTTCGAGATCGAAATCATGCGTAAAGGCACTGCCGAATCCCAAGCATTTTACACCTTAATTTTCACCGATGTGATCGTGAGATTTTGGCTCGGCTGGGCTTCCTTGGTGCTCGCGCTGATTTCTACTTGCTCGATCTTTCCGCAATTTTTGCAAACTGGTTCCGTGGAACTCGCCATCTCCAAGCCTGTCACCCGCGCTCGCCTCTTCCTGCTAAAATACATCGGCGGCCTGCTTTTTGTTGCCGTGCAGACATTACTCTTCACCATCGTCTGCTTCATCGCACTCGGCGTGCGCTGCAATGAGTGGAATCTGAGCGTGTTCTGGGCTGTGCCTGTGGTGACATTTTCCTTCAGCCTCATCTATTGCATCGGAGTTTTTGTGGGTGTTTGGTCGCGCTCGACCATTTTTGCACTCTTTGCCTCACTGCTCTTCTGGCTGATGACCTTAATTGTGCAATGGGTTGATGATTTCACCTACAAAATGGGCTACACAATTCCCGAAATGGGGGTAAACATCGACATGCGCACGGGCCAAGTCAGTGAAGGCACAGAAGATGCTGGTGCGGGATTCCGCGGATTTCATGAGAAAATCCAGCCAATTGTCGCAATTATGCCGAAAACCCGAGAAACGATTCTCTCGCTCAAGCGACTAATCGTTTTTGAAGAACGCGACTCGATGCTCGCCGGAGTCGACCTAGGCTCGGTATTCGCAGGGGGCGAAATGGATCCGAATGCCAAGTACGCGATGAAAAAATACGATCTTCGCTACTCATGGTTCTCGATTGTGGGAACGTCGCTGATTTTTGAACTCGTGGTTCTGGGCGGGGCCATGCTACTTTTTTCCCGTCGCGACTACTAATTTGAATATTTGCTGGTAATCCGTCCGTAGTATCTGTAATTCAACGCAAAACAATATGAAATTTTTCTTCGCAATTCTCGGCATCATCGGAGCAGGCGTCCTTGGCTATGTGCTCGAGCCTGACATGCGCTACAGCCTGACTGGCATAGCACCCAAAGCTGAACCCGTGACTCCTAAGCCTGTCGCAACGGCAACTACCGAGCCAACCACACCGACTCCAGCACCTGCACCCACCGCTCCTACCTACGATTATTCTAAGCTTGTTCCTAATCAGCTACCCGAAAAAGTATTGCTGAAAGTGCAAGCCACAGCCACAGCAGAGGGCGAGACCGATGCCTTGGCGCTGCCCGCTGGCACCAAAGTTACACCCGTGCGCATCGACGGCACTGACCTCGTTTTCTCGATTCTTGGCACAGCGCAAGGAAAAGTCGCCGTGGCCCAGACCAATCTCGTCGAGCAGCTTATTGCCAATCCTCCGCCACCACCAGTAGTCGAGCCAGAACCAGAACCCGAGCCAGTTGTCGCGAAAAAAGATCCGGAACCAATGCCGGAGCCTGAGCCAGAAACCAAACCTGAGCCAGAACCGACTCCTGCAGCAGGTGCCACTCTCTCACCTGACGATATCGTGAAACTCATGCAAGAAAGTGTGCGTTCGGCGCAAATCAAAGAATTTACTTTCGATCAAGTAACCGGATGGAAAGCAGCCGAAGAGGAAGAAGTGGATGGAACCAAGTTCCAAACTGGACTTGCCGCCTACAAAGCAGAGACCATTTTTGGTGTGAAAAACATCCAAGCCAAAGCACTGATTCAAGGCGGCAAAGTCATTCGCTGGATCTGGCCCACGAGCGGCTTGGAAATTCAGTAATCCGCGACGGCGCTTTTCAAAATTTTCATACGCCCACATAGCGCGAACTGAGGTGCGCCAAATGGTACTGCGCTTCGGGCTCGCTGCCCGTGGCACGACGGATCAATTCGGCGGGATCCCACAGTGCGCCGTGACGATGAATGTTTTCCCGCAACCAAGCCAACAGTGGGCCATACTGCGCGCTGTCCATGCCATCGCGGATGGTTGAATCTTGCCGAGCCGCATGAATCAATTGCGAGGCGTGCAAATTGCCTAACGTATAGGTCGGGAAATACCCGAAGGCTCCCATCGACCAGTGAATGTCCTGCAAGCAGCCATGCGCATCGTCTGGTGGAGTCATGCCGAATAGTTCGACAAACAATTCGTTCCATGCCGCGGGAAGATCAGCCAATGCCAATTCGCTGCGGAAGATTTTTTTCTCTAACAAAAAGCGCAACATGATGTGCAAATCGTAGGTCGCCTCGTCAGACTCGACACGTATCAAAGAGAAATTTGCCTGATGCACATGGCTCATGAAGTCATCGAGAGAAAAGGTCTGCAATTGAGGAAACAATGACACAGCTTGAGGATACCATTTTTCCCAGAAAGCTCGCGAACGACCGACGTGATTCTCCCACAAGCGAGATTGAGATTCATGGATGCCGAGCGATACCGCATCGCCCGCCGCCATGCCAGGACGATCTCCCGGCAAACCTTGCTCATACATGCCATGGCCTGCTTCGTGCAAGACACCAAACAACGAAGAGCAAAAATCCGATTCATCATAGCGAGTCGTCAAACGCACATCACAAGGCCCCAGCGTTGTGCAAAACGGATGCGTTGTGGTATCGATGCGCCCTGCCGCAAAGGAATAACCAATGTCGCGTGCAATTTTTTCATTGAGAATCATTTGCTGCGCCAAAGGATAAGGGCCAGCAGGCAAAGGCCGCGCACGATCTCGCGAACGCTCCACCGCCGCCCGCGCAATGCCGCTGAGCTGTGGCCGCAAGGTATCAAACAACCCCGAGAGCATCGCCGTGGTAGCTCCGCGCTCATGACATGAGAGCAATGCATCATAAGGCTCGTCAGTGTAGCCCCAGCGTTCGGCTTTTTCCCGTGCAATTTCGACTAATTCAGCGAGGTGAGGCAAAAACTTGGCAAAATCATTTTCCTTGCGCGCCTCCATCCATGCACGCTTGGCGTGCGAACTAACCTTCGCCTCACGAGCTACCAATTCCACCGGAAGTTTCGTCGCCAATTCATAGCGGCGCTTCATTTCGAACAAATTTGCCCGCTCGGCGAGATCCTTTTCGTCACAAGACTGCACAGCCGCCTCCAAGGCATCAGCCCATTGTGGCGAAGTTGCTCGTTGGTGGGCTTGGGCACTCAGCCACGACAACTGCTCCGCCCGAAATCCCGATGCATCCTCTGGCATGTAGGTCTCCTGATCCCAGCCTAGCACCGCAGCACTCGTGCCAATCAACGCACATTCACGCACCAACTCCTGAAAAGAAACATTCTGCTCACTCACGGCGATGATTCATGCAGAGCAAAAGGCAGAGAGCAAGCAGGAAAGGTGGTTGAGTTGCTAAGCGAGCAACACTCTTTTCGCTTGCCTCACCGAGTAGGGCAGAGCAGTGTCGGCGCGCAGTAATTTGCTTTTTCTCATGACCGATCTCTCACTTGCCACACAGGCCGCGCTGGAAGCGGGCAAACTTCTTCGCGAAAAATTCGGCCAACTTGCCGTGGTCGATGAAGCAACACATCACGACATCAAACTCCAACTCGATAAAACATCGCAGGATTTGATCACGAAAATCTTGCTTGATGCCTGCCCGGGTGATGCCTTGTATGGCGAGGAAGGCATTGCCGGAAATCAGGAATCTGACCGCCAATGGATCGTCGATCCGATCGATGGCACGGTGAATTTTTTCTACGGCATTCCCCATTTCTGTGTCTCGATCGCCCTGCGCATCAAAGGTGAAATTGTTGTCGGCGTGATTCATGATCCGATGGTACAAGAGACCTGGACCGTAGAAAAAGGCGGCCCCGCGTTGCACAATGGTGTGCCGATTCACGTATCGACGCGCACCGCGCTGGAGGAATCCATTTTGTTTGTCGGCTGCGGCAAAGATGGCGACGCCCTGCGTACAGGCATGGAACGATTTGGGCGTGCTTCCTTGCGCGCACGCAAGATGCGGATGATGGGCTCGGCGGCATTGGGCATGGCCTACATCGCCTCGGGTCGCCTCGATGCTTACGTGGAGGCTCGCATTTCGTTGTGGGACATCGCCGCAGGAAAATTGCTCGTTGAGACTGCCGGTGGCAAAGTCGATTTGACGCCCTCCGAAAAACATGCCGACTCCTACGGCATCGTCGCCACCAACGGCTTGATCCCGATCGAAGAAATTCTGTAATCCGATCATTTTCTCCATTCTCTCTCACCAAAAACACTTCTTTTTATCATGTCACAACTCCCAGTTATCGTCGGCGGCACCATTGCGATCGACAACGTCATCACCCCACAAGCCGAAGCCAAAGAACTCCTCGGCGGATCAGCTTCGTATGCGGCCTTGGCGGCTTCGTATTTCACCAGTCCTGTTCACCTCGTCGGCATCATCGGTCACGACTATCCCGCCCAACACATTGCGATGTTAGAATCACACGGCGTCACGCTTGATGGCGTCGAGCGTTCTGAAGGAGAATCGTTTACCTGGACCGGCGAATATCATGCTAACATGAATGACCGCACCACGCACCGCGTCGGACTCAACGTATTGGAAAGCTGGAGCGTCAAAGTGCCCGATTCGATTGCTACTACGCCCATCGTAGTTCTGGCCAACATGTCGCCAGACAATCAATTGCAAATGCTTGCAGGCTGCACCGCATCGCCACGTTTTGTCATCGCCGATACCATGGACTTGTGGATCAACATCGCCAACGAGCGCCTGCATGATGTGCTCAAGGAGCTCGATCTTTTTGTCATCAATGAAGGAGAAGCACGCGAGTTCACCGAGACATCCAACTTGATTCTCGCGGGTAAACGTTTGCTCGCCAAAGGACCACGCAACGTCATCATCAAGCTTGGTGAATTTGGCGCGATGCTGTTTTCCGGAAATCACGAAAACTGGGAAGTCACTCCGACAACCTT
>CANHKJ010000033.1 GCA_947460915.1 Verrucomicrobiia bacterium | reverse complement strand
CCGAGGCTGCCGAATTGCGGCATGCGCGTTTTCATATATGGTCGAACGCTAGCGCCATCGTAGAGAACTTTCTTGAGCCATTCGGTGCGCAATTTGGCACCTACCATTGTAAGCGGTGGCGGAATGCGCGATTCATTCCCCAATGCTTCTTCGCTCGAATGAAAAAAGCTGTCCAGCTTGGTGGACACACCACCAAAGTCATCGCGGACATGGCAAGCGATGCAATTCATGCGGGTGAGATGGGCATGAATCGCTGTGCTGGGAGTCTGTGGTATCGGCTTTTCTAGAGCCTTACGAATCGCTGCGCGTTGGGCATCGCTTAAGGAAAAATGCGGCGCGGCATTGGGTTGCTCTGATAGACATCCGTTCTGGAGGTTCCACTCGCTGCGAGGTTTTGCGGGCAAGGGAATTTTCAGAGGTTCATTATCTGTTAGGTGACAAGCATTGCACTTGAAGGTTTCAAAAGCCTTCTTTCCGGCTGCAACTCGCTCGGCATGATTTTCGGTTGCAGCCGGTTTTTGATTCGCGCCTTCGAGATATGCGGCCAGCGAATGAGCTTCCATGCTACTGAGTTTCATGTCAGGCATGCGGCCCGATGGCCGGACTTCGAGTGGGGCTAGCAGAAATTCTCCGAGTGCAGCAGGCGCATATTTTCCAGGTATGTGCGTCAAGGAAATCGCGCCTTCTTTGATCACTTCCTGTTGCGCTTCATTGCGCGGCGAATGACACGCCACACAGCCGATGCTATGAAACAACTCCTTGCCATCATAAGGATCAATTTCGCCTTCGGGCAAACTCGGTGCTGGACCATTTTTCATCGTGCCCAAATAGGCGGCAATGTCAGCGGCGATGGCCGTGCGTTCTTCTGGTCGAACGGTGCCCAGAACTTGCGGCATGGTCGTACCGGGATGAACGGTCGCAGGATCCGCGACAAAACGTTTGATGAAATCTGACGTCAAACGATTTCCGACATTCGAGAGATCGGGAGACTGCTTCATGTGATTTACCTCAATGCCATCATGACACGCGGCACAACGGAGCTCGCCGATCAACAGTTCACCAGTTTGAGACTCATCGAGAGCATGCTTGCCATGCAAGCCTAGGATTGCCGGCGGTAGAGCATAGGCCATACTGCAGATGATCAACGTGAACAATAAATGCAATTTCATATGGATAAGGCGGCTGGATGCTCGATGTTCGCTGTTAGCTAGTGTCTATTAACCTGAGGTCTTTTCATTATAAATGCCCATGATGCTCGTATAGTGCGAGTGCATCAGCAATCGGCGCAAGCGAGCCGATCAATGAGTTTCGAGAGCTTTTTGGACGATGGCTTCGGCGTGCAAGGCTTTGAGGATTTCGAGCTCGGAGGGGACGCGTGCCATGATCACTTGATGGCGTTGCGCGGCTTGTTTCCACAGAGAAAAATGCTGCAAGTATGCCGCTTTGTAGCGTTTGAGCGTTGCCGCCTCGATGCGGTGTGGGTGGCGAGTTTGTTTTTCGGCATCGATGAACTCATAGTTGCCGTCCCACGCAGGATCGACTTCCGATTGCAAATAGGGAGCGAGAACAATGCCGCTTCCTTGGCGTTGATGCAAGGCGCGGAGAATCGGCTCAGGCTCCCCTGAAAACAGTAGATCGGAAACCAAGAGGCGAATGGCGTTGGCGCGGACTTTGACAAGTTGCAACTGGGGTGCTTGTGCGGGATCGGAGGGAGTGAGTTGTGAAACTTGTTGCCACCAATGATGAGTCGCTACGGCTTCGTAGGGGATTTGGCGGTGGGCATCTCCTTGAATCAGATGAATTTGTAGCGAGGCGCCAGAGCGTTGTGCCGATTCAACACATAGATAAAACAAATCGCATGAGCGTGTTGCTTTGATCGGATCAAAAAACATCGATGGCGAGACATCGAAGATGAGGTCGATGACTGGGCGCACTTCTTCTCGATATAGCTTCATCGAGTAAGAGCCCGTGCGTGCATAGGCTTGCCAATTGATGTGCCGAGGGTCATCGCCAGGCACGTAAATGCGATGGTCTTGGAAGTCGAGCGAAGATCCCGTGCCCGCTCCTGCAAACTCGCCGGACTGTCCTTTCCAGACGTGCGAATGCAAGGGGAGTCGGACGCGCGCCGACGTTGCGATGGCACGTTGATGACAAATCTGCAGTTCCTCAGTGGTCACGGCGAGATCCAATTTTTGTTAGGCAGGATCAGCAGGCAGTGTTTTGTGGCTGCCGTCGCAGAAAGGCGGATTTTTGGTGTGCTTGCATTGACAAAAATAGAATGTTTTTTTCTCAGTGACTTCGAATTTCAATGCTTGGAGTCCCGTGCCTTTGTGCGAGCCATCGCAGAAGGGTTGATTGGAACTGCGACCACAAGAGCACCACCAATGAGTGCCTGGTTCTACTTCGAGTGCTAGTGATTTTCTCGCGACAATAATCGGTTGTTCAGCCATGGGAGAAGGCTAGCATGCTGCTACGGATTGTCACGCGGAAACGTGGAATTGCAGAAAATGCGGCAGTGCAGGTTTTTAATCGTTTTCCGGACGTGGATCGCGTGAGAGAAGATCGCGCAGGGCAAGAGCTGCGGGGCGATTTTGATAGAGGATGCTATAGACGGCATCGATGATCGGAGTGTTCACGGCAGCTTGTCGCGCAGCTTCATAGATCGACAAGGTATTAGGCACACCTTCGGCGATCATTCCAATGCTGGAAACGGCCTCATCGAGCGCTTTGCCTTGGCCGAGGGCTAGCCCTACGCGGTGATTCCGCGAGTGATGGGAAAAACAAGTTGCGATCAGATCACCGATACCGGAGAGGCCAGTGAACGTTTCGCGCTGGCCACCGAGAGCAATGCCGAGGCGGGTCATTTCACTCAGGGCGCGGGTGACAAGTGCCGCGATGGCGTTATCTCCCAGTCCGAGTCCGGATGCAATACCCGCAGCGATGGCGTAGATGTTTTTGATCGCACCACCGAGCTCAATACCAGCGATGTCAGTGCTGGTGTAGGTTCGAAAATGCGGAAGGGTGAAGAGCTTTTGCAGGGCGGTTGCTAGTTCAGGATTGTGTGAGCCAATTACCGCGCAAGTAGCCATGTTATTGGCGATTTCCTCCGCATGGTTGGGGCCAGAGACAACAGCGAGAGGATTGCGAGGAAATACTTCGCGCAGAATTTGGCTCATGCGATCACCTGTGTTGCGCTCCATGCCTTTGGCACTGGAAACGAGCGCTGCGGACGTGCCGATGGCAGCGAGTGCCTCAGCAGTGCTGCGAGTGGCCGAGGTAGGTACGGAAAAAATGACCAAATCGTGATGGGCTGCATCGGCGAGTTCTAACGAGGCTCGGACATGATCGGCGAGGTGTGCTTCACTGACGTAACGCGGATTGCGATGGTGGGTGTTGATTTCCTCGGCTACGTGGGCATCACGACCAATCAGTGTGATTTTTTCCAGCTTGGGTCCTAACAAAAATGCAAGAGCTGTGCCAAACGATCCGCTGCCGATGATGGCTGCCGAGGAAAAAGAAAATGGTGTTGAGTCAGCGGACATAGCTGTATGGAATAGGAATCAAGATTTTTTCGAAAACCGGTTTTCTGTGCCAGTGCGTAAGCGTTGAATGTTGCTGCGGTGTTTGTAGATGGCAAGAACGCCAATAAGAACTGAAAAGGCGAAAAGCGGCTTGTTCCATGTGCCATCGGCAATTTTTCCATGATAGTATGAACCCCACAAGGTAAGAAACGGAAGAGCACCTGCGGCGACAATGCTAGCCAGAGAAACGTAGCGACTGATGCCAAAAACGATGATCCAGAGGACAACGAGAATCACAATAGCAGCAGGCATCAGTGCGATGAGAACCCCCGCTGATGTAGCAATACCTTTACCCCCTTTGAAGCGAACCCAAGGAGAATAGTTGTGGCCGAGAATCGCGAACAGCCCCGTAAGAACCTGGAAAATTTGAGCTGTAAGCATCGGATGAATTTCTGCATGACTTGCCAAAGCGGGCTGAATCATTGGGTTTTTCATGCCTGAAAATTGAATAATAGAAATGCCGATGATCGTAGGAATGAGCCCTTTGAGAACATCTAACAGAAAACAAGGGATGCCAAATGATTTTCCGAGTACGCGCCACACATTGGTCGCACCGATATTACCGGAGCCATGTTCACGGATGTCGATGCCTTTGATCTTTCCGAAGATGAGACCGAAAGGGATGGAGCCACAGAGAAAGGCGACGAGTGGGCAGAGCCAGAGATTCATGTTCGGTTAGGGAGTTTCGTGCGTATAGGCACAGGTGATCAGGATGGATTAGGATTGTTGAGAAAAGAGCAATGCTCGTTGCTTCATTTGCGTTGCCATGAGTGAAAGGGCATTTGCACGGGTGGGAGCGAGGTGCTCCTTCAGGCCGGTTTTTTCGATGAAGGACATGTCAGATTGCAATATGTCATCCGGGCTCTGTTGATCGAGGACGGAGACAAAAAGCGCAATCATGCCTTTGGTGATGAGGGAATCAGAATCCGCAAAATAATGAACCTTGCCATCAGCAAAAGTAGCGTCGAGCCAGACTTGTGATTGACAGCCTTTGATCAGGTGATCGGTATCACGAGCGGCATCAGGAAGGGTGGTGAGCTTTTTTCCGAGCCCGATCACATATTCATAGCGGTCTTGCCAGTTGTCAAAAAAGGATAGCTCTTCGAGCAAAAGTTGTTGTTTGTCGGCAATTGTCATCGGCGGGAAAAGGCTAGCGGATGAAGCGCGGTGGAGCAATGGTGAATTTTGGGAATTCGACTGCGAAAAAATGCATGATCAGGGGCTGAGGCGCTCCACGTTCCACTCGGTGGCCGCAGGAGATTCGCGTGAATAAAGAAAACGATCATGAATGCGAGCTGGTCCGCCTTGCCAGAATTCGATGATTTCGGGCACGATGCGAAATCCGCCCCAGAAAGAAGGTAAGGGGATTTCACCATGCTTGAATTTGTCTCCGATCTCTTGGAGTTTTTGAAGCAACAACTTGCGTGAATTGATGACCGAACTTTGTTGGGAAACCCAGGCACCGAGTTGTGAGTCGCGTGGTCGGGAGGTAAAGTACCGTAATGATTCAGCGGTGGAAATTTTCTCGGCACGGCCTTGTACGATGACTTGGCGCTCCAAAGTGATCCACGGAAAGAGCAGACTCACGTTTGGGTTATGGGCGATTTGCTGAGCTTTACGACTCTCATAGTTTGTGAAAAATACAAAGCCTTGGGCATCGAAATACTTAAGCAAAACTGTGCGCAACAGTGGACGACCTTGGGCATCCACTGTTGCGAGCGACATTGCATTGGGCTCGTGAACTTCTAGTTCTATGGCTTGCTGAAACCATTGGGTGAATTGCTTAAGCGGGCAGGCATCAAGGTCGGCGCGGTGTAGCCCTTTGGCGGAGTATTCTTTACGAAAATCGGAGAGATCCATGTTCGCGCAAAACCTAGCATGGGATTGGGACTTGTCGAAGCGAAATAAATCCGTCCCAACACGCAGCTCAAATTCTCACGCTTGAAAAAGTTGACCGATGCGGCGGCAGACCTCCTCGACGTTAGCGCGAGAATTGAATGCGGAGATGCGGAACCAACCTTCGCCTGCAGCGCCGAAACCGGAGCCAGGAGTAATGACTACTTGCGCCTCATGCAGCATCAAGTCAAACATCTCCCATGAGGTTTTGCCAGCAGGGCAGCCGACCCAAACGTATGGCGCATTTTCCCCGCCAAAAACTGGGAGTCCTGCGGCCTTGCATGCATCGCGCAACAAGCTTGCATTGCCCATATAGTGATGGATCAATGCCGCAACTTGTTCTTTACCTTCGGGCGTGAACAGCGCAGCAGCGGCTTTTTGAACGGGGTAGCTGGCGCCGTTGAACTTGGTGCTGTGACGGCGCGACCAGAGTTGGTGCAGGGAAACTTTTTCTCCGCTGACCGTCGAGCCCATGAGTGCTTTCGGAATGACTGTGTAGGCGCAGCGCACGCCGGTGAAGCCGCCGTGTTTCGAGAAGGAGCGAAACTCAATCGCGCACTGATGGGCTCCGGGAATTTCATAGATCGAGCGCGGCACATTGCTGTCTTGCACGAACGCCTCGTAGGCGGAATCGAAAAGAATCAAGGTGTCGTTCGCGAGTGCGTAGTTAACCCATGCGGTGAGTTGATCTCGTGTGGCGACGGCTCCAGTTGGGTTGTTGGGAAAGCATAGATAAACGATGTCCACTTTTTCCGCAGGAGGAGCAGCCACGAAGCTGTTGGATGCATCGCAGGTGAGATACACAAGCCCTGCATAGGCACCGGATTCATTGGCGTCACCGGTGTTTCCGGCCATCACATTGGTATCGACATAAACAGGATAGACAGGATCGGTGATGGCGATGCGGTTGCCTTTGCCAAAAATGTCGAGAATGTTTCCAGTATCGCACTTGGAGCCATCCGAAATGAAAATCTCATCAGCACTAATGTTGAGACCGTCGTATTGGTTGGCGGAAATTGCTTCGCGCAAAAAGGCATAGCCTTGCTCAGGGCCGTAGCCTTTGAAGCTGGCTCGGTCAGCCAATTCATCCACGCCTTCATGCATGGCCTTAATGCAAGCTGCTGGCAGGGCTTCTGTGACATCACCAATGCCACAACGGATCAACCGCGCGGCTTTTTCAGTGTTTTCTTGTTGAAATGCGGTAACGCGGCGACCGATTTCGGGAAAGAGGTAGCCAGCTTTAAGTTTGAGAAAGTTTTCGTTAATGAGTGCCATGGCAGCGCAGAGATAGAGAAGGAATCCATGCCTGACAAGGGTGAAATGGGTCAACGGAAACAAATCTGAGCAGAAACATGGATGGTAAAAAAAATGGCGGCTTAGCGTGGCAAAGCGTGAGTTTTATGACAAAAGAAGCTTGTCGAGAAAAGCAGAAACTGACACATTCATTGCGAACTTACTGGTCAAGTCGCGCGTCTGATTCTCTTTGATTTTTACAAGCTTGCTTTATCGAGTTGGTGAAAATGGTTGGCTGAAAAACGCTGATGGCTTGTAGGCGTTTTGGACAGGAGCAGAGCGACGTGCCGCGTAGCGGTGAATCTCTGTGGGGCAGAGATTCATCAACACAGTTCATGGAGTGGGTGGATCCCGCCATAGCGGGATTGGCGCGTTCGGAGGAATAGGAAGGGAAGCCGATGCGCCTACGTTGCGTGCCGTTTCTCAAAGAAGCTTCGACCAGCTTCGTTAGAAAGCCGGGTGATTTTGCCGCTGCGGTTGGCTGCCTCATTTTCATAAGCCCAAATTTTTCATAATTGGCTTTATGTTGTCTTCTGTTAGTTCTACCTCCTTCAGAATACGAATAGCCTCATCCGTATTTTTTTCAAGGATAGCTTTTTCAAACTCATTCATCAAACCACTCACCCAGAGTCGTTCATTTACAGTCATGCCTGAATATTTATTGTCCATATCTTGAAGCTAAGGGTTGAGAACTGAGAAGTTGTTAAGCCTGATGTTTTTCGGATCAATAATGAGTTCAGGCAGACCTCCCACATTTCCGTCCAAAGGCAAAGCTGATCGCGAATTTATAATGTCCGCAGGGTTTACTTTGCCCTGAATGAGAAAATCGGCCGTATTTGTGGCTCCACTTGCTCCGCCAGATGGCAAACCTGCACTGTCTCTAAAATTGTTAACAGTCCGTGGATCTACATTTGTCCAAGAGAACCCTTGTGCGCGTGCATCTCCACCAAAAACTCTATAAACATCAACCATTTCACCACCTGCATCATACGCCTCATCCGCATATCTCAATCCCTTCGCTCCCGTTGCAAACCAGCCTGCAATTGGAATGGCGGCGGCTAATCCGATCGTTGCATCGGTGAAATTTCCTTCTGCGGCATACCACAATGATCCTATGATATCGGCTGGTTCGCCTATGCCTGGTGCTAGTCCAAGCCCATCGAGAGCGATGTGCCCTCCAGTGCTTAACTGCTGATAAGTGTAATCAAATGGAGCACTACCTGAACCATAGGTGTCTCCTGATAGGCAGTTCATGGCACACAATCCAAACGGATCGCTCATGCTAATCGGATTGCCATCGGCATAGGCGAACCAGTTGCTGCCGCCACTGAAGCCGATGGGGTCGGCGTTGAGGAAGCGGCGTAGGTGCGGGTTGTAGTAACGGGCACGCATGCAGAGCAGTCCGTTCGGATCGGTGACGACTCCGGCTTGGCCGTTGTAGAGGTAGGGGGAAGGAGGGAAAACTCTGACATTCTGAAAAGCTGAAAAACTGAAATTTTGAACTCCAGAATCAACTATTGGTGCGCAGTCATCAGTGATAAGTGCAGTAGCGTTCCATTTCATTACGACAAGCGAAAATGCTTCTCCAGTGAGGAAAAACAGCAGCGTTAGCAAAATGGCAAGGATGCGTGGCAAAGCAGATGTTTTATGGCAAAAGAAGCTTGCGGAGGAAAGATTAAGTTGTGATATTTCGCGGACATCACCAGATGAGTCGCGCTCCTTATTCTCTTTGATGGTTTCATTGCGCGATCTCTCACGGAATGCGACCTTGGTTGGCGGAAAACAGAACATGCAGTGGGTGGATCCCGCCATAGCGGGATTGACGCGTTCGGATGAATAGAAAGATAGCTGATTTGCTCAAGTTGCAAGCCGTTATAACAAGAAGCAAGTCTGGCTTCGTTAGAAAGCCGATTGACTTTGTCTCTGCGGTTGGCTGCCTCATATGAATCGGCTTTAGGCTTGCAGACTGCCGATGATTGCGAAGATCGAGGATTCTCGGATAGAGGTAAGGCTGTCGCCCTCGGCTGGCAAAGCAGGCAATAAAGCACCATTGACGGTTCCCTGATACGCCTCTGATTCAAAAGACTGTTTCTCGTATCGTGTAGAAAGAAGCCAGTAGCGGCTGCTCAAGCCTTTGAGAGTCATGATGTCCTCGGCCTCGAAGATCAGAGTCTTGGCATCAATCTGTCTTAGGACTTGGCCAAGCAGCTCATTTCCTCCCTGCGGAGCTTCAAAGTCCCACGGCTCACTTACGGTCAATTTACTCATATTTGTCATCTCAAGGGTTGGACGTTGATGAGATCGACGGAAACCGGGTCTGTCGTCATGAACTCTGATCCCTTGCCGGGAAGTGAGCCAACTGGCTCGACTTTAGTTCCGTTTCGTAACATCGTCGGATTGTTTGTAATCTCGAATTCAATGCGATGAGTCGGAGTTGTCGGCAGTGAAAGCCGTTCTTGTGCATGAGCACCCGACTTATAAACGTCCTTCGTGAAGTAGGTTTCGCCGGGACGACCACCACGGAGCATTCCGGTGTCCTTGATTGCCTGTATCTCCGCCTCGGTGACGTAGCGGTAGCCCGTTGTCCCCTTTGCGGCATCATACGCCTCATCCGCGTGCCTCAAGATTTTAGCTCCCGTCGCACCCCATCCGGCGAAGGGGATCATGGCGGCGGCTCCGATGGCGGCGTCCGTGTAGTTGCCTTCTGCTAAGTACCATGCCGCGCCAACTCCATCTGCCGCTTCTCCAATGACGGGGATGAGGCCAACCCCGTCGAGAGCCATGTGCCCTCCAGTGCTTAACTGCTGATAAGTGTAATCAAATGGAGCACCACCTGAACCATAGGTGCCTCCTGATAGGCAGTTCATGGCACACAACCCAAACGGGTCGCTCATGCTGATGGGATTGCCATCGGCATAGACGAACCAGTTGCTACCGCCGCTGAATCCTATGGGGTCGGCGTTGAGGAAGCGGCGTAGGTGCGGGTTGTAGTAACGGGCTCTCATGCAAAGCAGTCCGTTCGGATCGGTGACGACTCCGGCTTGGCCGTTGTAGAGGTAGGGCGTGGTGATGTCTCCGGTGCTCCAAGTGACTGCACCGTAGGCGGAGTATTGGGCGCGGGCGATGATGGCTCCGGTGGCATTGCTGCGGAGGATGGTGGAGCCGATTTGGTCGTAGTGGTGGTGTTTTTCTTGGCCGTCAGCGGTGATTTGGTAGAGGAGGCCTAGGCCGTGGATGTTGTAGGTTTTGCTGCCATCTGGGTGGTGGATGATGAGGTGGCGGCTGAGGCTGGTGTTAGGATCGGTGGTGTAGCGGGTGCTGCCGCTGGCATCGGTGGTGTTGATGCGGTGGCCTTCTGCATCGTAGGTGTAGCTGACTCCGGCGACGCTGGTGAGTTGGTTGCGGGCGTTGTAGGTGTGGGTGATGTTGGCTTGACCGGGGATGCGGGGGGCTTGGGTCATATTGCCATCGTCATCGTGGACGATGGTTTGGCCGTTGCAGGTGAGGAGGCGGTTGTCGTCATCGTAGGTGGCGCTGAGGGGGGCGGCGGTGTAGGGGCGCTCGGCGGGGCCGGTGATTTTTTTGACGATCTGGCCTGCATCGTCGTAGCGGAAGCTCTGGAGGTGAAGGAGTTTGCCGTTGGGGTTGGGGGCATGGAGTTTGATGGTGGAGAGTTGCCCTGCGGCGTCTCGTGTGCGGGTGGTGATGGTGCCGTTGGCGTGGAGGATTTTTTCGAGCCAGCCGATGCGGTCGTAGCGGTAGGTGGTGGTGCGGCTGTTCCAGTCGGTTACGGTTTCGAGCTGGTTGCGGGCGTTGTAGGTGTAGTGGACTTGTTTGCCGGTGGGGTGTGTGGCATCGGGCGGATAGGTCAGGGTGGCGAGGTTGCCTTGGGCATCGTATTGGTAGCCGATGGTCTCGCCGTGGGTGTTGGTGTAGGTTTTGAGGCGGGAGCGTTCGTCGTAGGTGCGCTGGATGGTGGTGGTGACGCCTGCTTTGATTTCGGTGACGAAGCGGAGGTTGCTGTCTGGATCGTAGTCGTGCTCGATGGTGCCTAGGGCATCAGTGCGGGTGTCGAGGCGAGCGCGGCTATCGTAGGTGAGTGTGGTGGTTTGAAGGCTGGGCTCGGTGATGATGTGGGGTTGGCTGTCATCGTGGTAGGTGGTGTGGGTGGTTTTGATGAGCGGGGTGATGAGGTGAGTGGGGCGGCTGGCGTCATCGTATTGCCACTCGTAGGTTTTGTTGCGGCGGTTGAGCAGGTAGCGGCGGTTGCCGTTTTGATCGTAGGTGATGGTGGTGTTTTTGGTGAGCGCATCGGTGCTGCGGTCGTTTTCTCCACGGGCGGTGTAGCGGTTTTTGGTAAGGCGTAGAAGCGGATCGAGGACATCGGTGAGCTGGGAGTTCGCATCATAGGTGAAGGTGGTGGTGCGGGCGAGTGGGTCTTTGGTGGTGTGGATTTCTTTGTTGGCGTGGTAGGTGGCCTCGCTGAGTGTGCGCAGGGAGTCGGTGGTTTTTTCGAGCCAGTTGCGGGTGTCGTAGATGTGGGTGATGATGTTGTTTTGGGCGCTGCCGTTGGTGGTGGTGATGGCAGGGAGTGTGGTGGTGGTTGGGTCGCCTAGGGCATTGAAGTCGTAGCTGGTGAGGTTGGTGCGTGCATCGGTGGTGGTGTCGATGTTGCCGCTGTCATCATAGGTGATGGTGGAGACGGCGGCGGGTTGACCGGGAATGGGTGGGAGTGTGGTGGTTTTTCGCTGACCTCGGTTGTTGTAGGTGTAGGAGGTGGTGTTGCTGCGGGCATCGGTGCTTTCGATTACTTCGCCGCGAGCGTTGTTCAGGAAGGTGACGTAGTTGGTGTCGTGGTAGGTGATTTTGTTGAGTTGCCCCCATGCGTCATAGCCGAAGGTGGTTACGCGGTTCTCAGGATCGGTGATGGTATGGAGGTTGCCATCTGTGAGGTAGGTGTAGGTGGTGAGGTTGTTCTCGGGATCGGTGACGGTGTGAACTTTGTGATGGGCGTAGTAGGTAGTTGTGGAGGTTTTTCCGCGTTTGTCGGTGGTTTTCCAAGGGCGTTGTTGGGCATCATAAATGATGGTGGCTTGATGGGTCAGCGGGTCTTTGATGGTGAGGGGGTCATGGCTGGTGTTATAGGTGACATCGGTATTTTCGACTTTGGGGGTGCGGGTTTGGCTGCTGCGGTCTTGTCCATCATAGGTGCGGCGCGAGGTGTTGCCTTTGGGGTCTGCGGTGGCGATGCAGCGCCCTTTACGGTCATAAAAATAGCATGTGGCGTGGCCTTGTGGGTTGACTTCGTAGTTGCAGTAGCCGTTGTAGTGGTAGGTCCACTCGCGGGTGGGGTCATCCATGCTGCGTTGGGCAATGACGCGATTTTCACTGTCGTAGGAATTGCGGGCAAGGGTGCGCAGCATGGGGTCTTTGAGTGTCACCATTTGGTTGCTGGCACTGTACTGGTAGGTCCATGCTTTGGCCTCGGCATCGGTATAGGCGGTGAGGGTGTCTGCGGTGTAGTCGTAGGAGACGCTACGGCCTGTGCCGTCAGTAATGGATTGGATGCGTCCATTGACCCAATGAAAGGTGAGGGTGCGGTTGCGGCAGTCGGTAATGGTGCTGATTCTGCCGCTGGTGTTATCGTAAGCCCATGTCTGGGTGTTGCCGTGGGGATCGGTGATGGTGGCGAGTTTGTTGCTGGCGTTAAAGAAGTAAGTCAGCCCGTGGCGTTCTTGGAGGGTGTGGGTTCCGTTGGCATGAGCGGTGAGCGTGAGGTTCAATCCGGGGGGCGCTAGGAAGGTGCCATCGGGCAATTTGATGAACTCAAGATTGCGATTGCCAAGGGTGATGGAGGTGGAGTTGTAGCGCATTTGCTCGATGGCCCAGTGAGCGACGAGCATGCCTGTGGCCCATGATTTCGCATTCGCTGCGGTGGTGGCTTCATTGAGGAGGTCTCTGGAGACGAGCGCGGCTACGATGAGGGGGGCTGCTTGGTAGGTGTTTGCTCCAGCAAGGAGGTTGAGGGGGGCGGAACGCTTGGTGAGATAAGCATTTGCGGAATGAGTCCAGCCGTAGCCGAGCCCGGCGCTGTTATCGTAGCGGAGGGTGGAGTTGTAGTGGCGGCTAAAGGAGAGTCCGCAGGGGGCGGCGGCTCCTAGTGTGAGGTCGGTCTTGTCTAATAAAAATGCACCGCTGGCGAGGTCCACAGGATCGTAACTGACCATCTGCGGTGTGGTGCCTGGGTGGTAAATGTTTTCGAGTGTGTAGTAGGGCAGATTAAAGTAAGTGCCGGTACTTCTGTAGTTGCTAGAGGCAGCATTGGTGTTTACTGCGGATGCAGTGTAGCCTGAGTAACCACCGTTGTAGCCCCCTGAGATTTCCATGAAAAATGCTGTGCTGCTCTCTAATGCGAAGCCGTAGCCAGCCCACTGGTTGATGCTGTTGTTTCCACTTTTTGGGAGGAGTCCAAATTTGTTTGCGGTGGCAAAGTGGTTGTTGATTCTACTTAGGCCAGCAGCGGAATAGCCTGTGAGTTGTGAAACAACTGAGCTGAAGTTGCTGCTAGTGGCGCGGTAGATTTTTTGGCCGAGCTGGTTGGCGCGGCGGATCATGCGCACGGTGGAGGCAGCTTGGTAGTTGGTGGATTGCGTTTGTTCTAGTATGCCGTGTTCCATGGCACTGGCGAATGTCGTGGAGTGTCTGACGAATGGATATTCGCTATTGACGGAGCGATGGAGGTTGATGTTGAAGTTGAGCGGCATGTCCAGATAAATGCTGCTTTCTTGGGCGACTCTGCCCATGACGTGGAGATAGCTGGGGATGATTTGGTGAAAGGGACCAAGGAAGGTGTCGGCATGATGTTGTTGCTGCATCCATTGGAGGCCGATGATGTTGAGGTTCTCGCTGATGACGCGATGATCGGTGTCGGCTATACCTTGGCGACGATAGTTTTCCATGGTGTCTTGCCGCTTGCGCAAGAGTTGTGTGGGGTCTGAGTAACAGTAGGGAAAGGCGTATGTTGCGCCTACTTTGTAGCTGGAGACATGGATCTCATTACGCTCTGTGACAGGGGTGGTGGTGTAGCCATTCACGGTCTCTGTGCCTAATACTTGACCGTGATTCCACTGAAGGCGAACATCGAGGTTTGAGCGCCCGGCGGTGCTGAAAGCGGTATTCAAGGTGGTTTCGTCGAGGCGGAATGTGCCGGAGGTAGCCGTAGAGCTAAGGCTGATTTTTTTTCCTGCTAAACTCGGTGCGGTAATGGTTTTTTGAAATAGGGTGGAGATGAATGTACCAGGCGGATGAGTGGTGTTAGTGGTATCGCTGTAGTTGTAGGTGCCTGCGGTGATGCTGACGGATACCATGCGTGCGGTAGGGATGAGGGTGAATGTGGCGGGGGTGATCCACGGCATGACGGTTGTGTCGATGTACATTTCTGGCACGTCTTGGAAGCTGGCGTATGTCGTGGTGACGATGCGTGGTTTGCCAAGGAGTGTGTTGATGTCCGCACTGTCATGATTCACACGCAATGCCTGGAGGAGATTGTTCGTGTAATCTGAGAGGCGTTGATTGATGGCGGATTCATTAAGATTAAGCACATAGTCAGGGGAACCAACGGAGCCACCAGCATCGGAAAGGAATTGCGTTTTATTGTAGCCACTGTATGTCGCCCAGTTTGGTAATGTCGCATGGGTGGTGTTTTTCCAAGCAGGGCAAATGTTGTAGGTGTTGGTGCCGTCGCTATAAATGACATAGGTGCATGCGATGCTGAACCATTCTTGACTCTGATAGGTGAATGGATCAATGTATGGTTGCCCTGCGGTGTAAGCGGCATTAAGAATGGCGATGCGCTTGCGATACTTGCTGATGTTTGCCGCCGAAGTGTCTGTAATGCCGTATTTGGTGGCAAATTGGGCATCGGAAAGGTGCGCGTATGGAGTAGTGGTGAGCCCCCACCACAGACGGAGTTCATCCCACGAGAACATACAGGGCGCGTGGCCATAGCTCGCGCTGTGGCCCGCTGCACGGAGAAGGGCAACGGTCAAAGCGCACTGGTCATAGTCATTTCCTCCGCCTTCTAATAAGGTGAGATGCGCGCTTTTTTTGCATCCGTAGTAGTGTTCATAACGGATTTGGTTTCTGACGTATTGGAAAATAAGCAGCGGATCATTACGAAGACCGTGGGCGAGGGCTGCAATGGCGGGCGTAATGGTGTCAGCTTCATTAGACGGCGGCACATTGCGCGGGCTGATCGTTGGCTGGCTAGGGAAGATCTGTAAGGCGAGTGCGCCGTTGACGGGATCGGCTGATTCAAGGATTGGCTCGTCTCTTTGTGGGATACTCGGTAGATCTGCGCGTTCTTGGTGATTGGCTACAAAGTCTGCGAGGGATTCATCATTGTTGGGACTTAGCCCCCACCCGGGGTTTTCTGCGGGCTGTGCTTGGAGCAGATGGATGGCTAAAAAAAGAAATGGAAGAAGAGTTTTCATGGTGGGAGGAAATTAGTTTGCCGTAGTGATGTTTCCCTCGTCATCGGGAACAATGTTTTCAGAAGCTGTAGGACTACTTACTTGCTCTAATCGACCTACTGGATCGTATTGAAAGGCTGTGTGTTTTGCCGTGTTGTTAAACTCGTTTTGTTGAGGGTCTAATCCAGCCTGATATTCTTCAATGTTCGAAAAACCATCAGTGTCCGTATCTGCCGAAGCTGTTGAGAGTAAATTACCAAAATAGTGCATTTCCCAAGGGTCAGGAAGTCCATCGTTGTCAGAATCTATACCCTTGCTAGTTGCATCAAGCGGGTCACTACCAGAAGACAACTCTAATAAATTGGAAATGCCATCATAATCAAAATCATCCGCCTCAGCATCAGTCGTCGGGATGTCCGTATAAACCAAGCGCATGAAAAATTTTGCCAGTGGCTTATTGCTCGCGTCTAGCGGGGTCACGTCCACTGCATCATGCACCACGCCGTGATCGATCAACGGAAAATACTGCCAGTTTTGCAAATCCTGCGAATACTGCACAAAGTACGTTAGCCCCGCCTCACCTGTCCAATCAAAGCGATACGAACTCACGCCTAATTCCTCAAAGGTCGGCTCTGGATCGGCAGCATGTAAGACACTCAAACAACTGCCAATGCAGCCACAACATACCAGCATGGGGAGAGATAATCGTTTCATTTTGTTTCAGAATCAGGAGTTGCAGGCGATACGGCGGTATCCTCATTGCGTTTGCCGCGCCAAAAATAAATTTGCGGAACCTGCGGCTGCGGCGGATTGCGCAGGAGTTCCACTTCCTTCTCGCGCTGCGCCATCACCCGGTCAGCATGTGCTTGCCTAAGCTGCTTATGCTCCTGCAAATACAACTCATGCAACGCAGTAATCGGTGCTAACTCTTCAACACTAGGCATCTTACCCACCAATGAAAACGCTGGATTTTTCTCCGCACTATTAGGCAAACGTGGGATTGTAGGAGCTTTCCACTTTCGCCCCGCTGCCGCATAGCGCTGCCCCCATTTTACGGTATCAACCGCACCAATCCCCATGAATAACATATATTCTTGATCACCTTTAACAAACGAACTACATCCCCCTAAGTGCGCGAAATTGACATTACTCCACGCCTGAAACGACTTTCCCTCAGCCCACCATCGCAACAACGTGCGCTTCTCATCATACACTGTAGCAGAAAGCATGACCATGCGCATCTTCTTACGCTTAGCGATTCGAGCTGCAAGCTCTGCATAACGCGGAGATTGCCGAAACGCCACTAGCTCCTCCCTCGTCATCATCCGCGGGGCAATGGGCTTTTCCAGCACGGGCAACTGCGGATCAATCACCTCATGCACCGCACCCTTCGCGGAAGCTCCGCGGCTTTTCTTATAATCCACGGCTCCTGTGAACGACTGCTTCACCACTAAACGAGGAATCACCCCCGGAGCAGCTGGCAAGGCCGGACGCCCATCAGCCAGCTTACCCATAATGTGCAAACGTGCTAAATGAGGTTGCTCACCTACCGCAACAACGTCCTGCGCCTGCAACACAAACGACCAATAAAGGAGAAATACAAGTGGGAGAGATTTCATGAGTTATAGAGTGAGGGATGTGATGAAAGTGTGCCGGGAAAACAAAAAAAGAGCGCGACTTGGAACACGCTCACTACCAGGTACCGCTAAGCACCTTCCAGAAGGACGCGCCAAGCCGCGCCGATTGGGTGCGGTGGCATGTAACCTTCTGGGTGGGTCTAGAGAATTTAGCGGTTTCGGTAGTGACCCATTATAGCCTTTGTTTATCGCAAAAGCAGTTGTTGTTTTGTGTGTATTTCTTTGTTTCGAGGGAAAACTGGGGGTTGGTATGAAAATGACGTTTGTTGGCGCGATTAAGTTGTCGTTTTTTTTATCAAATCGTCAAGCGCATTTTTTGATTAGATTGGATTTTCGGGCGGTGGGGGTGGAGATTGGTTTGTCGTTGAAGCAGCTGTGGTGCGATGGATTCGTGCTGCGGCGGCCCACTCAGTGAGGATGATGGCGTCGCGACGGAAGCGGTTGTTGACGGAAGTGTTGAGGCTTTTGATGAGTGTTCGCGCTTCTTTGATGAGATTGCGATTGTGGGCGTTGTCGATGATGTCGCCACTGCGGTCGTCGGTTTGCTCAGATTTTTTCTCATCGATGGCTGCGAGGTCGTTTTCGAGATCATTGACAAAATCGGCAGGCATGGCGTAGGCGATGAATTTGGCAGCAGTGGCTGGGTCTTTCAGTTTAGCGAGGAAAGTTTTTGCTGTAGCGATGATTTCCCGATGGGTGTCTTCGCCGACGCGGAAGTCGGCAGCGAAGCCGGGCTCTTTGCGGGCGATGGAGCGGGCTGTATCGGCGATGGCTAGTAGGTCTTCCCATACCTCATCAAAGAGATGATTCCGCGCAGCAGTTGCGGGGCTGGCTGGTAGGCCGGGCTGGGAGTCTGATGGAATGAGTTCGGTGACGATTTCGCTGGCGCGGGCGAAGTCGGTGAGGGCTTGGCTGCCTGCGGGGAAGGCGGCAAGATGGTTGATCGCAAAGCGGTTGATGCGTCCGAGTGCTTCAATAACGGAATAATCTTTGTCTTTCATATTGTTTGGGAGGGATAGATGTT